>JAYSWO010000209.1:0-11923 GCA_043717975.1 Ferruginibacter sp.
GTTTGCAGTACAAGAGTATGTGGTAAATGAAATACAAGAGGTTTACAGATTGCAAGGTGTGCGTATAAACGACAAACACGTAGAAGTAATCGTACGCCAAATGATGAGAAAAGTAACCATTGAAGATGCAGGCGATACGATATTCTTAGAAGGAGATACGGAAGATAAACAAGAGTTTAATGTAGAGAATGATAACATCTTCGATAAAAAAGTTATTGTTGACCATGGCGATAGTACAAAACTAAAAACTGGACAAATTGTAACATTGCGTGATGTACGTGAAGAAAATTCTATTTTAAGAAGAAATGATAAAAAACTAATTGAATTCCGTGATGCAAGACCTGCAACATCTTCACCGTTGTTGTTGGGTATTACAAAAGCATCATTGGGTACACAAAGTTGGATATCTGCAGCATCGTTTCAAGAAACAACAAAAGTATTATCATCTGCAGCTATTCAAGGCAAGATGGATCCAATGCTTGGTTTGAAAGAGAACGTTATCACAGGTCATCATATACCGGCAGGTACAGGCTTACGTGAGTTTGAAAACATGATCGTAGGAAGCAAAGAAGAATACGAAACGTTGATGACTACGAAAGAAGCTATGAGTTTTGATGAAGAAGAGTAAAAAATAAATGTGCAAATTAGCAAATCCCGAAAAATCGGGACAAGTAATGCAAATATGCAAATGAATAAAGGAAGGAGTGAGATGAAAGTCTTGCTCCTTTTTTGTTGGTAAAAGGATAAGATTGTTTTGAGTTGTATGGAATGTGCTGCCTCATTTATGTTTTCAGTAGCTAAAGCTTCAAATCGTAACTGCTTCAGCGGGGTTTTCATCGGTAGAAACCACAAAGTTTAAAAACTACAATTGGTGAAACCCTTTTTGTCGACAGGCAGGCTCGATGTAGAAAAGTACGATAAATATTTTCATACTAAAACCTGATAATAAAATTAAAGTATGCTGGATGAAGATATCCAGAATGGTTTTGTAGCAGAACGTAAGTGAAGTCTGTGTTAGAGATGATACTCAATTTTGTTGTAATTTAATTTTTAGGTATTTTTTAACCTTGCTTTATGTGATTTCAAGCAATTAAACATCACACAGTAAAATAGCTTATGAATAAAAAAACACTACAATCAATTGCGTTGTTTTCTTCAATTAATCTGGCATCATTGTTTATTGCCTATCGTTCTGGTTACTTTAGCAATAATGATGATAAGAGCAATAAAAAGCCAATATCATTTTCAAATTCAATATTTGATTCTTCAATTTCTAAGTCTGCTATTGATATTACAAAAACCAACAGCTTAAAAAAGGATAGCCCTACTGTAAATTCTTTTGAACCGCTTGATTTTAAATCCATAAATATTGACTTTGATCAATTATTGAAAAATGCTTTGGCTAAAAATGATACCGTTGAAATTAAACTTCCAGATTCATTATTTATATTGAACGACTCTAGCCTATTTATAAAAGATAAATTAGTAAATAGAGATAGTTTTGAAAACTATTTATACAATAATTTAAATATGGCTTACAATAATCAAAGTGCTATTCGGTTAAGTTCATCCAAATCTATGGCTGTATTTAATACAGGAGATGTAATTATTAATTTTAAGAATTATAAATTTCAGTACAATAAAATAATCCCCCAAAATATTTTACAATATCCACAACTTTTTAAATCAAAATTAAATTATCTCTGGTTTGGTAATGATCAAAATGAATTATTGCTAGATACAAAAGGCGTTACCCCAAAAACATTTTTTTCTAATATTGACTTACAACAAAATGAAATGATGCTGAGTAGTAAATCTGGTTATGTTATTTCGAGAGATGATATGAAAAAAGTTACTTTAAAAAATATAAATGAAATCGTAGGAAGTTCAAAGTATAGAATTCTTTTTTCGAAAGAGGATTTGAAAAAAGATAGTAGCACTCCGATAAATAATGATAGTATAAATAAAATTAAAGAACAAGTAAGATTAAGTGCAAGTAGTAAATCGATGATTATTTTTGACAGTAGAGATGTTAAACAAAAACAAAAAGCATTTATTAAAAAATTAAAAGATTCTATAATAAAAGCAAATAAATAATGCAAGATATATTTGACAGTATAAAAGCAATTTTATTAAGCTTGGCTTTTCTAATAATAGTATTTATTCCGTTAGAAAAATTATTTCCTGCTAAGCAAAATCAAAAAATATTTCGCCCAGGATTTTGGTTAGATCTATGTTTTTTATTGGGTCAATATTTAATTTGGAACAGTTTAGTGCTTTGGGTTTTAAATCTTGTCAATCCTTTTCTTATAAATATTTTATCAGTATCCATTATAAAAACTGTAGCAAATCAGCCATGGTTTTTACAAGCTATAGAAGTTGTACTCCTTAGCGATTTTTTAATTTATTGGGGGCATCGATTTCAGCATAACAATAACTTTTTATGGCGTTTCCATAAGATACATCATACGGCTGAACATTTAGATTGGTTAGCTGCACACAGAGAACATCCATTTGATACTATTTATACAGTTGGCTTAATTAACTTACCAGCATTGGTACTTGGCTTTCCTTTAGAAACAATTGCAGGCTTTGTAGCATTTCGTGGTATTTGGGCAATTTATATTCATAGCAATACTAAAATAAATATTGGCTTTCTAAAATACATTTTTGGCTCGCCAGAAATACACCACTGGCATCATGATATTGAGAGAGATAGGGGGAATTATGCAAACCTTTCTCCCATTATGGATTTAATTTTTAGAACACATTTCAATCCAATTAATAGGCCAGAAAAAATGGGGATTAAAGAAAAAACACCTAAAAGTTATTTGAATCAAATTTTAGTACCGATGATACCTAAATTAAAAAAAGTGAAATAGAAAATATGTATTTTGATAGATTATTTGCCCTCACCTGTAAGCAGCTAATGTAAACCAGCGTAGTATTAACAATAATATTTCTTATAGCCTAGCATTAAAATATTTCAATCATCATAATGTGTAAAAGCACTAGTAACCTCTTATCAAAAAGTACTACATTTTGGTACAATTAATTGCCTAATTTGCCTTAAATGCCAACAATGGGAGAGGAGAAGTCTGCTAAGAGAGGTTTAAAAATTTATTCTAGTATAGCTGATGTGCCTAATTAAGAATAGTTTTCTTGTTAGCGTTTTACATCCAATAAAAAAACCTTCTACAAAAATTGAAGAAGGTTTTTTTAAATATCTTTTCTTTTTATTAAGGCTTAATTACTTTTTTGAAAATCATAAAATATCCACCAACTTGTTTTTTCTTTTTGTTAACCTGTACAGGCTTTATCATGTGGTACTCAGAAAAACGAGGAATGTAATCGTAGTTTATAACATTTCCATCAACATCTCCCCACATTTTCTTTTGATAAACCACTTGTTTTTCGTTCCAATCAAACATTCTTACTTCGTATAGTCTTGATGTAATATCTCCAATAAAAATGATGCGATACCAAGTTCCTTCTTTCAACGGAACGATAACAGGCACTTCGTATTCACTTTCCATAGCCATACCTGCTTCTTTAACCGCAACAAACCCTTCTTTTTCAAAAGCTACCTTTAAACTATCTACTTGAGACATGATTGATGGATTATCAAAAGCAACTTTAGTAGCCATAGGCTGAGCAAAACTGCTATTGTAAAATCCTATTGCTAGGATAAACAAGGTGATTAATAATTTTTTCATAGTCAAGGGTTTTTCTTTCAAAAACAGGATATTAGGATAGTTGAACAGCTAAGAAAGGGATTTCATTTCTTTCTTGACGTAAAGATATAAATTGTAATATGCATAAAATGTAGCGTACTCTATTTGTTGTAGATAGAATTTATACTACAAGTCATAGAATTGTAAGCATATATAGTGCCAATTTATGTTTAAAGAATTAATATAATTGATTATCAATAACTTAATAATATAAACCACACAAAATCTTTAATAATTTTTCCTTGAAATTAGTAAAATCTACATTTCTTTTTTAAAAGTAGAAGCATTTGCTTGTTGAGTACAAGTAATGGTGAGGTCATTTATACAAACATGGCTGGGTAGTGTAGCACAATAATAAATAGTATCAGCAATATCATTCCCTGTAAGCGGTTCAAACCCTTGGTAGGCAGCACTAGCTTTGGTTTTATCTCCTTTAAAACGAACTATAGAAAATTCGGTTTCTACCGCACCAGGATTTATAGAGGTAACTTTTATTCCAAATTTTAATAAATCAATTCTCATGGCTTTTGAAATAGCATCTACCGCAAACTTGCTAGCGCAATAGCCGTTGCCATTTTCATATACTTCTTTGCCAGCAATGGAACCCAAATTTATAATATGTCCTTTCGATTTTTTTAAATGCGGCATTAATGCTCGGCTTACATACAATAATCCATTTACATTGGTGCTCATCATGGTTTCCCAATCTGTAATGTCTGCTTCATCAAACGCATCTCTGCCCAAAGCTAAGCCTGCATTGTTTATGAGGATATTAATATTTTTTTTATTTTCTGGTAAGTTTGCAACCGCATCAAAAACAGCTTCTTTATTTTGTACATCAAAACAAAGTGTTGTAACCTCTATTTTATATTTTTCTTCTAAATCTTTTTTTACTTGTTGAAGTAATTCTTCTCTTCTTCCTGTTATGATAATATTGAAATTGTTTGCTCCAAATTTTTCTGCACACGCTTTACCAATACCAGATGTAGCACCTGTAATAAAAACTGTTTTTCTCATACGCTTTTAATTGTCTCTCAATAAAAATTTATGAGAAGTGATAAGTAAATTTAATAAATTTAAAGCCATCCCAATTTTAAACAGTTCTTGTCTGAATACTCTATACTTAGTACCCAGTACTTTTATCTAATTAAAATCACTGTCCCCTTTTTAGCAATTTTCTTGTTTCTATAGTCAGTAGCATTGGCTTGCCACACATAGGTGCCAGGATTTTGAGCTACGCCATTGTATTTTCCATCCCAACCTGCATTTATTTTATTTGTTGTGTATAGTAGTTGTCCCCATCTGCTGTATACACTAAACAAGTCTAAAGATTTTATGCCGAGTGCAATAGGCCTAAACAAATCATTTTTACCATCTGGACTAGGTGTAAATGCAGATGGTACATAAATATCTGGTGGTAGAAAAAATACTTTTACATTAATCGTATCCGAACCTTCACAGCCAATACTATTTGTTACTATTACTTTGTACGTAATGTTGTTTAGCGGATTTGCAATTGGGTTTTTAATATTGATATCGCTTAGCCAAGTATTGGGCGATGTCCAAAAATAATCTATAGGCGTTGTTGTATTACTGGTAGCATTTAAAAACAATGGTTGGTCTAATACAATAGATGTATCAGACGGACCTGCATCCGCTATTATTTTTATTACTTCTACCGTTATTGGTTTGGATACAGGTTTAGGACAACCCAACGTATCTCTTACTGTAACGGTATATGTAGTCGTTTTGAGAGGATTGATTACTTGTGGATTTGCAATATTTGGATTACTTAAATAAGTGCTGGGCGACCAAGTGTAAAAAGCGCCACCACTAGCATTTAATTGTGCATCTTTTCCAAAACAAATAGGTGCATTTGTACTTACAATCGGTACGGGGTATGGTACCGTTTTTACCAGAATATCTTTTTCTTTAAAACATTTATTAGAAATAGATGCTTTTACAAAGTAAGTTGTAAATACCTCTGTAGGTTGTATTATAGGATTTTTTGTAGTGGGCGTTGTTATGGTGCTTGCGGGCAAAGAAGTCCAAATAAAATACAATGCATCTGTATTAAGATTTAGTGTTGCCTGATCTGTTCTACAAATGGTTGTATCGTTTAATTCTAAAAGTGTGACCTCGTTCACTACATTTACTTTTACCGAGGCACTATTTTTACAACCAAATTGATCGGTATAATTGGCGGTATAAATCTGTGTTACATCTGGGCTTACCAATGGAGTAAAACTATTTATATTATTAATGGCAGTATTTGGACTCCAAACAATACTACCAGTATTTACGTTGCAGTTTAATTGTAAAGTATCTACAGTACAAATAAGAGTATCATTGCTTACAAAAAATATAGGCTTATCTACAATTTTTATTTCTGGATAAAGTGTATCTCTACAACCCTTTTCTGTTTCTACAATAAAAATACCTTTATATGTGCCCGAGTCTGTATAGGTGTATGTTGGGTTTTGTAAGCGGCTTGTATCGTTGGTAAGATTAAGAACGCCAAAATCCCATTTCCAATAAGTTATAGGAGGGAAATTTGTAGTAGTAAGATCCGTAAATTGAACAGGCGTATTTTTACATTGAGGTGGTATGGGGGCAAATGCAGGGTTAAAACCGGGCCATACTCTTACAAGCGCAGTAGCAGTATCTGCACAAGGGGTGTTTCTATTTACGATGAGGGTTAATATATAATTGCCAGGTGCAGAATAGGTATGTGGTGGAAACTCTAAAGTAGATGTGTTAGCTGCAGCTGATGCAGGATCGCCAAAGTTCCAATCGAAAGTAAGGTTGAGTAAAGAATTGTTTTCATTTTTAAAAACAAAATCGAGATTTTCACAATTGGTGTAAGAAACTTTTAATTCTGAACTAGCAAAGTCGCATGGTGCAACGGTAACAATAAAATCTTTTCTATGAGAGGCAATCAAATTTCCGTTTCTGTATGATTTTACAAGCACTGCTACAATGTATGACCCAGCGGATGGTGCAATACCACTAATAATTCCGGTAGCAGAATTAATTGTAGCAGAAGTTCCAAAAGGATTAGCACCAGCATATGGAGAAATATATGAAACCGAAGCATAACTTGGAGGTGCTGGATTACTAAACCCTGCATCTTGTGCTGCACCGCCATTGTAAGCATTATAAAATTCGTAAACTAAATTATCTCCATCAGAATCAGTAGCACTAAAATCTAGTATAAAGGGTTTATTGCTACAAATAACTGAAATGCCAGTTACAAACCTAGCACTGTTATCAATAGCCCCATTTGTAAGAGTGCTACTTCCCGGTATTTCTCCTGTAAAAGTTGAACCAACTTGTACTGAATTTCCATTGCCAATATTTGTTATATTATCTACCCTGCAACATGTTTGGTAAGTAATTGTATAACCTGCGCTATTAGTAGGAAGTTCAACTTCAAATACATAAAAGCCTACACTATAATTAAACTGTGGTGGATTAGATAAGCATGGTGGGGATGCTACAATGGTTAAAGGCTCTGTTGCAGAAAGTGCTATCGTTTGTAGATTTCCAAATCTAGTATTGTCATCATTATTGAAAATACCTAATGTAACATTGAGGGGCATTACTGAACAGCCAGTACAAGAATTGTCTCTAAAAAGTCTTAAAGTAACTGAATACCTTTTGGAATTACCTGATCCTGCACCTAAGTAATCATATATGAATTCACCACCAGTAATATGCTTTGCAATAGCTGGGATAAAAGAAGTAACAAAAACTAGTATAAATATATATTTTTTCATTAGTATTAGTAAGACACTAAATTAAGCAATAATGCTGTATTGAAATGTTGTTAAGCTATTGGTATTGCAAAAATCCTGCTAAAGTTTCGTTTAGCTTATTTGTTTCTTCATACATCCCCATGTGCCCGCTACTCCGCAATATGTGTATATACGCATTTGAAGGTAAATGCGTTTGCTGCAAACTATGGGTAAATGACACAGCCTTATCATACGCACCAATAATAAATAGTATTGGTTTTGAAAAGGTTTTTAAAACATTTGTTCTATCAGGCCTGCCAATCATGGCTTCGTAATATTGTATAAGTGCCTCTGGCGAAAAATTGTTTCCTCTTTCAATTAAGACTTCAATATTATTTTTACTTTTTTCAACATTATAAAATAAATTTGGTATAGCAGTTTTTAAAAAAGCCATACTACCATTTTGTTGTATAAATGCTACGGCTTTTTTTCTTAATTCTATTTTTGCTTCATCATCGGCATAAGCAGAAGAATGTATTAAACCAAAAGCGTTTAATCTATCAGCATATTTTTCTGTAAATGCTACAGTAACATAACCACCCATGCTGTGGCCAAGCATGCTGCAAACTGCTATTTTTTCTTGCTCTAAAATAGCTTTTATTATCTCTGCATAATCGAGTATTTGTACATGTTCTTTTTCTAGCAAATCAGATTTTCCACTACCCGGCAAATCAGGAACAATTAATAAAAAATCATTTTGTAAAAATTTGACTTGTGCATCCCAAATACTGCTGTCTTCTCCAAATCCATGTATAAGTACAACTGCTTTGCCACTGCCATAAAGCGTGTAGTTTATTGCAGCATTTTCGTAAATAATATTTTTATTTTGAAACATGTAAAGTATATTTTTTATCTCTGCGAAAACTCTTTTATCTTCTGCTCTCTGCGGTGGGCAAGGCTCCTCCAAGCAAGCAATACAACAATAGGCAACAAACCATTATTCATTAACTGCGGCAGAAAAAACCAACTACACAAAACCAACAGTAAATAAATACAAACAAATAAAGAAATCCTTCTTGCTTTTAAAGTATTCTTTTTTATAAAAAAAGCGTACACAATAAATATAGGTGAAGCCCATAATAAATTATAATTATTTTTTGTCATGATATGGTCGGTACCAAACCACATAAATAATAATAAAACTCCCAATGCACCAACTAAAACAAATAAAAACACGTCAAAAAATTTCAATAATTTTTTGCCAAAATTATTTTTAAATAAACTGAGTAGTACAAAAAATAAAAGAATAGCCGATGATAAAAATAGTGGAGTAAAAAAGCTGCTTTTGTTTTTTGTTGGATTAAATATATATAATTGGTTAGATGTAGAAACTAGTTTTGTATTTGTGGTAGAGTCCAGCGCATGCATTAAATTATCTGGCAAAAATTCTTGTTGCTCGGTTGTCATTACAGCATCGGTTCTTGCACCTAATAAAATATCTATACCAAGTTTGCTCCAATACTGATTATTATCATCAAGGTATTGATGTATGGCATTGCGAAATGTGTAACTAGTGGGCATTACAGCAGGTAATGCTGGGGTAGGGCTATAGTATTTTTTTATAATATCCCTAAGCCTTGTGGTGCAATTGTCTAAAAAGAAATCATACTGATAATATTTATTTTCTTCTTTAGCATTTTCTATAAGCGCATGATAAATATCTAACTTTTCTTGATCAGAAAAATTAAGCACTTGCTCAGTAATACCTCTATTGTATTGTTGGTAAAAAAAAGCAAATTCTTGAAACTGATCTATGTTTACAAAATACCTAAGCTTGCCTTTTATAAATTTTATATAAAAATTTTTATCTTCAAAATTAAAAGTACCATAGTTATATACATGGTCGGTAACGCTGTTGCTGTCTATAACTCGGATAGCGCTGTGGCCAAAAGTTTCGTTCAGTTCTTCGCCTGGTGTACAGGTAAGTAACGAAATTCTAAGGCGTGATTGTGCAATTGTGCAAATGTGTAAATGTGCAAATATGCAGATGAAGAAAGCTTGGAGTATTATTCTTTTCACAAATTTTTAATTAAATATAGTAAATCAACATTGCATAATCAGCCACCTCTATCTCTCCGCCAAAAGGCGGAGGAAGAAGACTGCTAGATTAAGTAATAGATGGATTTTGCATTTTTATTTTTTTAAATTTATTACAATAAATCAATTCTGCTTTACTAAAAAAAAATAAATGTATTTTTCAATATTTTAAAGATAGTAAAAAGTATTAGAAACTTAAAGTCCCTCCTTTGGAGGGATTTAGGGAGGCCTTAATTACATAATAAAAAATGAATAATCGTATGCCGATGAAGTGAGTGACACAACGATGATGACCATAGCTGCTTCTTTGCTTGGACAAAAAACCTCACCCCCGCCTCTCCAAAGGAGAGGAGCTAAGCTACCTACTATAATTCGGCGCCTCCTTTGTGATAGCAATATCGTGTGCATGGCTTTCTTTCATACCTGCATTGGTTATTTTTACAAACTGTCCATTTGCTTGCAAAGCCTTTATATTAGCAGCTCCGCAATAACCCATGCCAGCTTTTAACCCGCCTGTAAATTGATGCACTACTTCTTTTAAACTTCCTTTAAACGCTACACGGCCTTCAATACCTTCGGGTACAAATTTCTTTATATCATCTTCCACATCTTGAAAATAACGATCGCTGCTGCCTTGAGCCATAGCGCCAAGCGAACCCATGCCTCGGTATTGTTTAAATTTTCTGCCTTCATAAATAATGGTTTCGCCAGGGCTTTCTTCTGTGCCTGCAAATACATTGCCCATCATTACACAGGTGGCACCGGCAGCAAGTGCTTTTACCATATCGCCTGTGTAACGTATGCCACCATCGCTAATGATGCCAATATTTTTATTTTTTATGGCTGCCGCCGCTTCCATTACTGCAGTAATCTGCGGTACTCCCGTGCCCGCCACCACTCTTGTGGTACAAATAGAACCCGGGCCAATGCCCACTTTCACAGCATCGGCACCTGCATCGGCTAATGCTTTTGCACCAGTGGCAGTGGCTATGTTTCCTGCAATAACATCCAAGGTTTTGTATGATTTTTTTATGGCTTTCAACATATCTATCACTCCTTTAGTATGACCGTGTGCACTATCCAAACAAATGGCATCTACACCAGCTTTGTGTAGTGCTTCTACACGCTGCATGGTATCGTTTGTAATACCTACACCCGCGCCTACGAGTAAGCGGCCGTAGGAATCTTTTACGGCATGGGGATGACTTTTTAATTTTAAAATATCTCCAAAAGTTACCAATCCAATAAGTTTGCCTTGCTTGGTTACTACGGGTAGTTTCTCTATTTTATTTTTTTGAAAGATGAGTTCAGCTTTTTTTAAATCGGTGCCTTCGGGCGCAGTTATGAGGTTGTCTTTTGTCATTACCTCACTCACTTTTATTTTTCTATTTATTTCAAAACGCAAATCTCTATTGGTAAGAATGCCTACCAATTTATGCTGAGCATCCACAATAGGAATGCCACCAATTTTATTTTCTCGCATAAGTGCCAAAGCCTCACCCACTGTGGCATCTGGCGATAGGGTTATGGGGTCGAGTATCAAGCCGTTTTCGCTACGTTTTACTTTGCGTACTTGCTCAGCTTGCTGCTCTATGCTCATGTTTTTATGCAAAATACCAAGCCCGCCTTCTCTTGCTAATGCAATGGCTAGTGTAGCTTCGGTTACGGTATCCATAGCTGCACTTAGCAATGGAACATGTAGCGTAATATTTTTGGTGAGTAGGGTTTGTATGTTTACATCTCGTGGGAGTACCTGCGAGTATGCGGGCATAAGTAATACATCATCGAAGGTGAGCCCTTCGCCAAAAAATTTGTTTGATTTTGTGTTTGTGGGAGATTTTCTTGTTGCCATAGGCAAAGATAAGGAGGTTGGGGGAAAGTTGAAAGATCAAGGTTGAAAGTTGTTGAAAATTGTTGAAGGAGTTGAAGGAGAAGTAAGTGGTCTGTCGTCCGTCGTCCGTTGTCATCTTCCTTCAAATCAATTTAAACACCTTCCCTGGTAATGATGCCACCACACCCTGCATTTCCAACATAAGCAATGCTTGTGCTACTGCACTACTGCTTAGCCCGCTTTTAAAATACAATTCGTCTATCTGAATGTTTTCTCGGTCTTTTAAAATATCGGTTATTATTTTTTCATCTGGCGTAAGTTCTATAAACAGTTCTCGCTGTTGTTTTACTTTTTTGGGAACATCTTTCCAGTTCATCATATGCAATAAATCATCAGCAGATGTAATGAGTAATGCCTTGTTGTTTTTGATGAGATAATTACAGCCTTCACTTCTGCTATCGTTTACTCTGCCTGGTATGGCAAATACATCTTTGTTGTAACTATTGGCAAGCTCCGCAGTTATT
>JAYSWO010000210.1:0-11914 GCA_043717975.1 Ferruginibacter sp.
CTTAATGATTTATGTTGTCTTTACTGTGGGTATTAAGAAAGTAAATAAGAATCAATGTCGTTAAATTAAAGTTTTATACTTTGCCCCGAGCTTTAGCATGGGGAGAAAAATATAAGCTAAAGTGGCTTTAGCCACAATGACTTTTGCTTTTGGGCTTTAGCCATTTTAGTGAAAATAGTACACAATTAATAAGCTGCTTAACATAACAATAAAGAAATAAGAATTATTATTTTATAAAAATATTATGCAAAAAAAATTAACCATTATCAGTTTGCTAATCTGTAGTTGCTTATTAGCCGCAGCACAATCGTACGAAAAAATTCATTTTAATGCCATCTTAATAGATACGCATAATGACATACCTACAACCGCCATTGAAAAAGGCGTAAGCTTTGATGATCATTTAAAAACAAAAACACATTCTGATTTGCAGCGCATGCAAGCGGGCGGTGTAGATGCACAATTTTTTTCTATTTGGTGCGATGGACTTAAGCAAAACCCCTATGCATGGGCTAATACAGAAATGGATACTGTAATGGCATGGGTAAATCGTAACCCATCGAAAATGATGTTGGCTACATCGGTAAAAGATATAAAAGAAGCGGTAAAACAAAAAAAGTTAGCCACATTGTTTGGTGTAGAAGGCGGCCACATGATAGAAAATGATTTGAATAAATTGGATGCATTGTATAACAGAGGCGTTCGATACATGACGCTTACTTGGAATAACAGTACGGATTGGGCAACATCTGCATTAGATGAGACAGCCCCAGCTAAATCCTCCCCCGAGGGGAGGGCTTCTGATGTCTCTAAAAGAACAAAGGGACTAACAGACTTTGGAAAACTGGTTGTAAAAAAAATGAATGACTTAGGCATGTTGGTTGACTTAAGCCATGTAGGTGAACAAACTTTTTGGGATGCCATTACCACAACTACAAAACCCATTTTAGTTAGCCACAGTTGTGTATATACACTATGCCCACATAGGCGAAATTTAAAAGATGAACAAATAAAAGCAGTAGGCAAAAATGGGGGCGTTATTCATCTAAATTTTTATAGTGGCTTTGTTGATGCTACTTTTGAAAAACGCAGCGATGCCTTTACTGCAAAGCATAAAACAGAAATGGATTCGTTGTTAAAAATAAATCCTGAGCCATATTTTATGCAAGTATATTTATTTGAAAAATACCCTGATGAAGTAAAAAACATGCGGCCACCATTAAGTATGCTGATAGACCACTTGGATTATATTGTAAAACTAATTGGTGTAAACCATGTAGGGTTAGGCAGCGATTTTGATGGTGTAAATAGCCTACCCCAACAATTAGATGATGTAACAGCATACCCATTAATAACAAAAGCACTTGTAGAAAGAGGTTATCGTAAAAAAGATATACGAAAAATATTGGGTGGTAATTTTTTGCGTTTGCTTAAGGCAAATGAAAAATAGTATATCACAAAGTAGAAAATTGGGCTACAGCAAAGCTTGAAAAAAGAGTAAAAAAAAACAATTGACAAATGAAACAAGACGATTGAAGCGTTGGAGAAGGAGTAATACATATTTTGTGCTAAGTGCATAATTTTTTTTGAAGTTAGATACCCAATAGCATAGCTTTACCAACATGGACAATCAAGACCCTAAAAAATTAAGAAGAGTTAGATACAGTGGTACACATCCAAAAACATTTAAAGAAAAATATAAAGAGTTAAAACCTGAGTTATATGCTGATGATATTGACAAAGTAATGCAACAAGGTAGAACACCTGCGGGTATGCATCGCTCTATATGTGTAAGGGAGATTTTAGATATCCTTAAAATAACACCCGGACAAATAGGGCTTGATGCTACACTTGGATATGGCGGACACAGTATAGAAATGCTCAAATGTTTATTGCCAAACGGCAAATTATTTGCATTGGATGTAGATCCCATAGAACTGCCAAAAACAAAAGAACGGTTATTGAAATTGGGTTATGGAGAAGATGTTTTAGAAATAAAAAAAATGAATTTTTCTGGTATTGATCAAGTCATTTATGCATCTGGAAAATTAGATTTTGTATTGGCCGATTTAGGAATTTCATCAATGCAAATTGACAACCCTGATAGAGGATTTTCTTTTAAAATAGATGGCCCATTAGACTTACGGTTAAATCCTAAAAGCGGGAAATCTGCAGCTGAATTATTAAAAACTGTAACACCGCAACATTTAGAAGAATTACTTAGCGCAAACGCAGATGAACCTTACGCAAAGCAAATTTCTGCCGCCATTTTTGCAAATTAAAAAGCGGGTTCGCCATTGAAACCACCACACAATTGCAACAAATAATACAAGAGACTGTTGTTGGAGTATCAAAAAATAACAGCCATGATATTGTAAAAAAATCTTGCCAAAGATGTTTCCAAGCCTTACGTATAGAAGTAAATGACGAGTTTGGCGTTCTAGATAAGTTTTTAGATAAATTACCAAATGCTTTAAAAAAAGGTGGGCGGGTTGCCATTCTTTCTTTTCATTCGGGAGAAGATAGACGAGTAAAAAAATCTTTTCAAAACTTTTTAAGAGAAGGTTTGTATAGTAGCATTGCACCAGATATTATTAGGCCAAGTGTAGCGGAATGTACTACTAACCCAAGAGCAAAGTCAGCAAAGTTGCGATGGGCTATTAAAGCCTAATTATAGTCGTACATGCTATTTTTTTAGATGAATTTTTAATTTATTATTACGTCTTTTATTAATAAGAGTAATACAGCAATCAATTGTAATAATGTTGCTGGTATTGGGTTGTATTGGGTTTTAGTACCAAAGCATAATAAAGTAGCACATAGAGATACAGCAAAGTTTGGGATAAAAAAATACGATTGGCAAGTAGCAACACACTCATTTTTATACATGCGCAACATTTACAGCTTTACTCTAACAAACAATTTTAATGCAAACATACATTGCAACAATTTTACAAAACTATACAACTGGCATATTTTTTTCAATCACAACTTAAAATTGAAGATTGGATTATATTAAGCATGTGTAAATAGAATCCCCTAAAAACGACTGAAGAGTTGGAGAAAGAAACTTAATTTCACATAGTTAAAAATGCGTTATGAAAAAATATTTCTTCCTCTTATTATTTCCACTACAATTAACGGCACAACAATTTTCCGAAACAGAAATTGCTCGTTGGCAAAAACAATCGCAAAATGTTACAATCATAAGAGACAATTGGGGCATTCCACATATTTATGGTAAAACAGATGCCGATGCTGTTTTTGGTTTACTCTATGCACAATGTGAGGATGATTTTAAAAGAGTAGAATTTAATTATATTGAAAAGCTTGGTCGCATGGCCGAAGTAAAAGGCGAAAGTTTTTTGCAAAACGATTTATACATCAAACTCATTATTGATTCTGGAGAAGCCGTAGAAGATTACAAAAAATCTCCAGTGTGGTTAAAGAAATTATTGAATGCTTATGCAGATGGCATTAATTTTTACTTGTATAAAAACCCTCAAACAAAACCAACATTACTAAATCGCTTTGAGCCATGGTATCCACTCCTATGGACAGATGGTAGCATTGGTGCCATAAGCACTGGCACAATTACAGAAGCGGATGTAAATAATTTTTATCTCGATGGTAATGCCCCTATTGTTGCAAAAGCAAATGTATTTGAAGAAAACGCAACTGGCTCTAATGGCTTTGCCATAGCACCTTCCAAAACTGTATCGGGCAATGCTATTTTGTATATTAACCCCCATGTAACTTTTTATTTTAGGCCGGAAGTACATGTAACAAGCAATGAAGGTTTAAATGTGTATGGAGCGGTTACATGGGGGCAGTTTTTTGTGTATCAGGGCTTTAATGCGCATTGCGGATGGATGCATACTAGTAGCGCTGTAGATGTAGCAGACATGTATATGGAAAAAGTAGTAAAAAATAATGGTAAGCTTTTTTACGAATACAATAAAAAATTGTTACCCGTTACAGAAAAATTAATAACGCTGCATTACAAAAAAGATGAAACGATACAAACAAAAGTTATTACTGCATATTACACGCATCATGGCCCAATTATGGGCATTCAAAATAATAAATGGATAAGTGTACGAGGATATAACCGCTCTATAAAAAGTTTGATGCAAAGTTTTTTGCGTACTAAAACAAAAGGGCTAGAAGATTATAAAAAAAATATGTTGCTGCTTGCCAATACATCTAACAATACCGTATTTGCCGATGATAAAGGTAATATTGCATACTGGCATGGCAATTATGTACCTCGTAGAGATAAGAAGATAAACTGGAGCAAAGCTGTAGATGGCACAAACGCTGCAACAGAATGGAAAGGCTTACACACGCTAGATGAGATTGTGCATGTGTATAACCCTGCAAGTGGATGGATACAAAATTGCAATTCTACACCGTATACTTTTTCAGGATTGAGCAGCCCTAAAAAAGAAAATTACCCAAACTATATGGCACCAGATGGCGAAAATTTTAGAGGCATTAATGCTGCAAAATTATTGAGTAGTCAAAATAATTTTACCATCGATAAAACAATTGTTACTGGTTACGATACCTATTTAAGTGCATTCGAAATATTAATTCCTGCGCTTGTAAATGTGTACGAAAAAAAATTTCTGCAACAGATAGTTTATTTACACAACTAAAAGAACCGATAGATATTTTAAAAAAGTGGGATTACCGTGTAGCAGAAAATTCAGTAGCCACCACACTTTCTATAGAATGGGCACAAAAATTAAATGCAATCATACGTAAAATTTATATTGGTGAAGGCGAACCAGACCAAGTAGCAATCACCAAAAAATTTGCAGCTACTGCTACTACAAAAGAAATGCTCTTGCCTTTAGTAGAAGTAGTAAATGAATTAAAAAATAAATGGGGTAAGTGGCAAGTAGCTTGGGGTGACATCAATCGTTACCAGAGAATCTCATCCAACATTAATCAACAGTACAACGATGATGAGCCAAGCTATCCTGTAGCTTTTGCATCTGCGCTTTGGGGTATGCTACCGTCGTACAATAGCAGATATTATGAAGGCACAAAAAAAAGATATGGTGTAGCTGGCAATAGTTTTATTTGTGCAGTAGAGTTTGGTAAAAAAATAAAGGCCAAATCTTTGTTAGCTGGTGGCAATAGTGGCAACGCTTTATCACCTCACTTTACAGACCAATTAGAAATGTACACAAAGGGAAAATTTAAAGAGGTATTGTTTTATAAAGAAGATGTGGAAAAAAATGCAGAGAAGACCTATCACCCAGGTGAATAAAATAGCTTGGTATTGTATTTTGTGATGTACTTATTTACAAGCTTTTATGACTAATTTCCCCATAATCGCATCATCTTATTCACAAAAAAGCCTGTTTATTAGTATTTTCATACATATTTAAAAATATTTTTGTGGAAAATGCGTTCTAACATATTAACAAATTGAATGAATACCCTTAAGATTATCTAAACCATAACAATGATTAAAAATTACACTACAAAACCTTTTGATACCAAGGTAAAATTATTACTAATCATACTTCTCACTTTTTTTTCCCTTAGTGTAAAAGCACAAAAAGAAGTAGCGCTAACTAAGCAGTATTTAAATGAAAATACTGAAAAGTATAATCTATCGTTATTAGATATAGCAGATATGAAAGTGTCTAGTCAGTACCTATCGCCCACTACAGGTTGGTATCATATTTATTTTAACCAAACATTTGAACAGGTAGAAGTGTATAATGGAATGTTAGCTGTTACTATCAAAGATGAAAAGGTAGCTTTTGCTGCCAATAGTTTTATCTCAAATATTATTTCGAAAATACCAGAAAATAAAACCGCTATATTATCTACAAAAATGGCTTTACAAAAAGCAGTTACTAATGTAAACCTAACTGGGTATGATTTTTCAAAAACAACAGAACTAAGTACTGCAAACTTTGATAATGGAAAACTGGGTAAAGTTGTTTACGAAAACAAACAATTATCTAATGAAAAAATAGTAGTAAAATTATATTGGCTACCGGTAGAAAACAATGTTGGCGAAAAAATAAATACCAACCTTGTACTAACTTGGAATGTAAGCTTTGTAACAAAAGATGGGCACCATAGTTGGAATATACATGTAGATGCCAACACAGGAAACATTGTACAAAAAAAGGATGATGTTATTCATTGTGATTTTGGAAAACCAGATCATGAAAACCATACAGCATTATGCACTGAAAATAAAGTAGAAACGCCACAGACATTATCGCCTACAGCAAATGGTTATACCGTATTTGATTACCCATTAGAAGCCCCAACATTTGGTGCTAGAACTTTAGTAACAAACCCATACACAAGGTTTTTTCCTGCTGGCAATGGCCCAGGTACAACCAATGGCTGGCACAATGATGGCACTACAGATTATACATATACCAGAGGTAATAATGTATGGGCAAAAGATGATATAGCTAGCAATAATGAAACATCGATTGGTTCTTACCCAAGTTCTGCTACATTAGATTTTAATTATCCTTATACACAAGGCACAGCTACAGCCGCAGCAAATTTAAATGCAGCTATTACAAACCTTTTTTATTGGAACAATGTGATACACGATGTATTATGGCGCTATGGTTTTGATGAGCCAAGTGGAAATTTTCAAGCAAATAACCTTAGCAAGGGTGGTTTAGGAAACGATTTTATACAAGCAGACGCACAAGATGGCAGTGATGTAAACAATGCCAATTTTAGCACACCAGCAGATGGAGGCAATGGTCGTATGCAAATGTTTATATGGAGCAATGCCGGTAGCCCCGTCTACCAACCTGATTCTGACTTTGATAATGGAGTAATTGGTCATGAGTATGGACATGGATGGTCTATCAGATTAACAGGTGGCCCAGCAAATTCTGGCTGCTTAGGCAATGCAGAGCAAGGTGGAGAGGGCTGGGGCGATTACAATACACTAATGCTTACTACAAATTGGGCTTCACTTACTCCAACCCTTAGCAGTGCTAATATTCCACGAGGTATTGGTACATATGTAAAAGGCCAAAACCCTACAACAGGTGCTGGCATTAGGCCATTCAGGTATTCTTATGATAAAGCCACCTACAATAATGTAGTAACATATGGTAAAGTAGCAGATGCTACAAACTTTTCTCTGCCGCATGGTATAGGATCTATATGGGGCACCATGCTGTGGGATATGACATGGGAAATTATTTTACAAGATAATTTTATAGCGCCTAATATTTATGATGTACCAACTGTAATTACAGACATGAAAGGTAATATAGCGGCATATAAATTGGTAAATGAAGGTTTGCGTTTACAAGCGTGCAGCCCTAGTTTTGTGCAAGCGAGAGATGCTATTTTTCAAGCGGATGCATTACTTTTTAATGGCCGGTATCGTTGTGCTATTGGAAGAGCATTTGCTCGCCGTGGTTTAGGTTTAAATGCATCTTCGGGCGCAAGTACAAATGATAGAATTGTTACAGAAGATTTTACGCCTTTTTCTGGTCCAGTATTGAGCTCACCTTTTAATAATGTGGCTTGTTCTAATCAACCATTTAATTATACAGCCACTGAAGGTGCAACAGGAGCATATACATTTTCTTGGACAAGAGCTACCGTAGTTGGTATTAGCAATACGGCAGCAGGTGGTAGCAATGCATCTATTTCTGAAACATTAATAAACACCACTTCTAAAGCAGTAAACGTTGTTTATTTAATTACGGTAAGCCCAGATGAATGTGGCGGTATACCAAGACCTCAAGCTATAAATGTATTGGTAAACCCAACGGTAGTGCCAACTGTAGCAAGTTATGCTGTTTGCCAAAATGCTACCGTGCCTCTAGGCCAAGGTTTAGTGGCTCCCGCTATAAATACAGATTTATTTAGTAGCACAATAGTTGCCGGAAGCACATTTAATAGAGGCACAGGTACCACTACCTATGTTGCAGCTTTAGCAGGCGCTGCGGGTGCGAATGTATATTTTAAAACAATAAGTTTTGTAGCCCCAAGTACTGGTTCTTTTACATTTAGCACTATAGCTGCTTCATTAACACCAGGCTCTTCGGATGATACTTACTTATCGTTGTATCAAACAGCATTTAACCCTGCAACTCCCGCTACAAATTTTTTAAAGGGAGATGATGATACAGGCGTAGGCGCACTCTCTTTAATTACACAAAACCTTACCGCAGGCACAACGTATATTATTGTAGTAAGTACTTATGATAACATTGTGCAAGGTTCATTTACATTGCAAGCGAGTAGTAGTATTTTTACTGGTACAAACAGTTGGTATCTTGCTACAAGCGGTGGTTCAGTTCTAGCTACAGGCAATATATTTAATCCAGTGGGAATTGCTGGGGCAGGTATTCCTAATACCGCTACACCAGCTACTACTACTTTTTATGTAGCCAATAATGATTTTCCTGCTTGCCGTACAGCTACAACTTTTACCATTAATAGAAATTTAATGTATGTAAACCAAGCTAACAATAGTGGTACATATAATGGAAATACTTGGGCTACTGCTTATCAAAATTTGGAAGATGCATTGAATGCTCCTGTTGTTTGCACGCCTTCACAAGTGTGGGTAGCTGCCGGCACATACAAACCAACAGCTACAACAAATAGAGATATAAGTTTTGCAATGAAAAACAACCTGACCGTGTATGGCGGTTTTCCAAACACGGGCAACCCAACTTTTGCACAAAGAAATACCATAAATAATATTACTACCCTTAGTGGAGATATTGGCGTAGCAAATGACGCTACAGACAATAGTTATCATGTAATAAACAATGCTGCAGGGTTAAATAATACGGCTATATTAGATGGTTTTGTTGTTACCAATGGCAATGCAAATGGTACTGGTAGTTTTAGAGACATAGGAGGAGCTATGTTAAACAATCCAGCTGGTGCTCCTAATATTTGCAACCCAAGAATAGATAATTGTATATTTAAAAATAATAGTGCAACCAATGGTGGTGCTGTTTATAATAATGGCATAAGTGCTACTGCAAGTCCAACATTTACCAATTGTGTTTTTCAAAATAATAGTGCAACCAATGGTGCAGCTTTTTATAATGATGGTAGTACTTCAGGTATAAGTAATCCTACAATTGTAAATGCAACCTTTACAGAAAACATAGCAGCTGCATTAGGCAATGTTGTTTATTCTACGGCAGCAAGTGGCAGTAGCATGGCTGACTTTACCAATTGTATTTTTTGGAATAATGGTGGAGCCAATACGTTTTCCAACAATGCGTCTAGCATAAATGTGACGTACAGTTTGTTTGAACCCTTCGTAAATAATTATACAAATGGAGCAGGAAATTTAACAACTACTGTTTCTCCTTTTGTGTTGGATTCAGATTTACATTTAAAAGATTCTACTACAGCCATTGATGCAGGAACCAATACTGGTGCTCCATTAAAAGATATTGATTTTTCTATAAGAAGCGCTATACCAGATATGGGCGCTTACGAAAATTTATCTTCATGTATTGGCGCAAATAAATTTTATTCTACAGATATGATTGGCACTTCTTATCAATGGCAAAAAGATGATGGCACTGGTTTTGTAGATATTGCAGATGGAACTTCATTTACAAATACAACTACTCAAAAACTTACTGTAACAAACCCTGCAAGTAATACTACAGGCACAAAGTATCGTTGTACAATTACCAATGGTAGTAACATGTCTTACAGTATGGAAAACACATTGCGCTTTTATAACCGCTGGCTTGGCGCAGCAGATAATAGTTGGCTAAACCCTGTTAATTGGAGTTGCGGCGTTGTACCTGATCAATACACAGATGTAATTATACCTACAGGAAAAATAACCTATCCAATTGCAAATGTAAATGGTACCATCAGAAAATTACAATCAGAAACTGGAAGTAATATTATCATTGCTACCGGAAGTAATTTGATCATATTGGGGCAATAGGTTTTGTAAATAATAAAATAAGTTTTGTTGGTGAGCCGAATAATACATTTATTCGGCTCATTTTTTACGTATATTTGAGCCGAATAAATCATTTAATCGGCTCATGAAGTATAATTGGCAATTAAAAGGTTGGCCCCAATTCCATTACGATGACGTTTCTTTTACAGAGAAAGCATTGTCATTTATGGTTATTGCAGGGCAAAGTATTGGATATTTAAATGGTTTGTCAGATGATGAACAAGTAGAATCAATCATCTCTTTATTGGTAAACGAAGCCATAAAAACATCTTCTATAGAAGGAGAGTTTATTAGCCGAGTAGATGTAGTTTCTTCCATTCGAAAAAATTTAGGGTTTACGACTCCAAGTTTTCATATAAAAGATAAACGTTCAGAAGGTATTGCGAAATTATTAGTGAAAGTGAGAGAAGACTTTGAAAATAATTTAACAGAATCAATGCTTATGAATTGGCATCAAATGTTAATGTTGGGGAACAAATATATTAGTATTGGACAATATCGAACCCATACAGAACCAATGCAAGTTATTTCAGGGGCTATAGGCAATGAAGAAATTCATTTTGAAGCACCACCATCTGCACAGGTTGCAAAAGAAATGAAAAGATTTATAACATGGTTTAATGAAACAAAATCAGCCGGTAAAAAACCAATACAAAATTTATTAATTCGAACGGCTATTGCGCATTTATATTTTGAAACCATACATCCTTTTGAAGATGGTAATGGTAGAATAGGGAGGGTAATAGCTGAAAAAGCGTTGGCACAAGGCTTAAATAGGCCAATTCTTATGAGCCTTTCTACCATTATTGAAGCAGACAAAAAGGAGTATTATGAATCTTTAAAAAAAGCACAACGAACAAATGACATAACAGAATGGATTAATTATTTTATAGACGTTATTTTTAAAGCACAGGAACAATTTATAAAAACGATACATTTTACAATAAAGAAGACAAGGTTTTTTGACAAAAATAAAGTTCAATTAAACGAAGCACAAATAAAAGTATTAAATAGGATGTTGCAGGATGGTGAAGATAAGTTTGAAGGAGGAATGAATGCAACAAAATACCAATCTATTACTAAGGTGTCAAAACCAACTGCCACTAGGCATTTGCAAGATTTAGTAGCCAAAGGCATTTTAATATCTGAACAAGGTGGGCGTAGTACACAATATCAAGTTAAGTTAGATTAAAATAACAATCATGTTTTTGGTTTAGCATCAAAAACCACATCAGATTATCATCGTATATTTATTCAAATTTTTTACATGCAAACAGATATTTTAGTAATAGGATCAGGCATTGCAGGCCTTACCTATGCGCTTAAAGTAGCACAAGAAATGCCAGATAAAAAAATTACTATCCTTACTAAAACACAGAGCGACGAAACCAATACAAAATACGCACAAGGCGGAATAGCGGGTGTTACCAATTTTAGCGAAGACAGTTTTGCAAAACATATAGAAGATACATTGATAGCAGGCGATGGTCTTTGTAACCCGCATATAGTAGAAATTGTGGTAAAAGAAGGTGTGGAAAGAATAAACGAACTCATAGCTTGGGGTGCAAATTTTGACAAAGACCCTGACGGTGATTATAGGCTTGGCAAAGAAGGTGGGCACAGTGAAAATAGAATACTGCACCACAAAGACGTGACAGGAAAGGAAATGGAAAGAGCTTTGTTAGAAGCCATAAAAAAATGTAGCAATATTAATTTGATAAGCCATTGTTTTGTGTTGGACATTATTACACAACATCACCTTGGGTATTTGGTTACAAAAAGCACACCAGATATAGAGTGCTATGGTGTGTATATTTTAAACCTTGCTACAAATAAAATAGAAAAAATAACTGCTGCAATTACATTGCTAGCAACAGGTGGCAATGGCCAAGTGTATCGTAGCACCACAAATCCCGCCATTGCCACAGGAGATGGTGTAGC
>JAYSWO010000022.1:0-6232 GCA_043717975.1 Ferruginibacter sp.
ACCAACACAACGGTAAAATATACAGCCATTGCAATGGTAGGCGCAGTAAATGATGTTGCTGTATATGCAGAAGCAAAAATGAGTATTTATCCAAACCCAGTAGTGGGAGGTAATGTAAACTTGCATTTAGACAACCAAACAAAAGGCAACTATGCAGTACAAATTACCAACGCAGCAGGGCAAACTATTCGTACAGAAAACGTACAAGTAGAAAACAACAATACGCTTCGTACCATTAAAATGACAAACCCTGCTAGAGGTACTTACCAAGCAACGGTGATAGACGAAGAAGGTAACAAAACAACGATTAGTTTTTTAGTAAAATAAAAATATTTGTTAGGGGTAACAAATCAGCCGTTTCATGTAAAAGTGAAGCGGCTATTTTTTGTGAGAATTAATACATAATTAAAACAATGTATTTGATCTATTTTATCTGGGCAATTACTTTTTTAAAATATATATTTTCTTTAAAAATGTGAATAACTAAAAGTAAATTAATGCATCTGATTTTTAATTATTTATAGGTTAAAATCGTGTGATTTAAGCTTAATTCACTATAAATAGTGAATATGTTACATGTATTCGAAAAAATTCTAACAATATTCAGACAATGAAAACGTTATAAAATGGATGCTATATTTAAATCAATTTGATATATATTTTTTTTTAATGTAAGCAGCTTTAAAAACCAATACTAATGCAACAAAAACGTAGTTTAAATCTTTTACTAAATCAGCAAAATTATGCTTCTGGTAAAGTAAACGCTGTGTTGCAAAAATGCAAAACCCCTAATATGAAAAACATGTTATTCGCAAAAAGCGTTACCAATTTTTTATCGTTGCTACTATTATTGTTGTTATTTGTGCAAACTACAAAAGCGCAAACACCAACTACAGTTACATTTCCTGTTTCTGCTACATGGACTTGCCCAGCTGGTGGTACATCTGCAAAGGTGGAGTGCTGGGGTGCTGGCGGTTCTGGTGGTGGTGCAGTGGCTATAAATACGAACTGCGGCGGAGGAGGTGGTGGGGCCTTTACAGTAAATAATTTAGTAGCTGTTACACCTGGTACTGTATATACGATAACTGTAGGTACAGGTACTGCTGGAACTACAGCTTCAGGTACAGCAGGTGGTAATTCAATATTTGGATCATCGTTGGTAATTGCTAATGGTGGTGCAGGTGGTACAACAGTTCCAGGAAGTGTAGGCTTAGGAGGCGCAGGTGGAACTGGCGGTACGTTTAATGGAGGTGATGGTGGAACAGGAGTTTTAGGAGCCGCAGCACCTTATCCATGTTCTGGTGGTGGTGGTGGTGGCGCAGGTTCTACAGGCGCTGGTGGAAATGCAGCAGCTTTTAATGCTGGTACTGCAGGCGGCACGGATGGTGGCATCGGTGGTCTTGGTCTTAAAAGTACTGATGGAACAAAAGTAGGAGCCGCAGGTGTTAATTATGGCGGTGGAGGTTCTGGTGCTAAAACTGTTGGAACAGGCAATAAAGCAGGCGGTAAAGGAGGAAATGGATTTATGAGAATCACCTATACAATACCTTCTCCATTTATATTACGACCTTTTGTACAACGCTATAATAATCCAACTGTAAAAGGAAATATCGTTTATGTAGCTAACAGCATCGTTTCCACATCTGGTGTTGGTGCTGGTAGCCCAGGTACTGGCGAAGTACCACCAACTGGCTCAACAATGAATAATGCTGGTTCGGGAATTAATATAGATGTAGATGCGGATGCAACAACGATTAATTCTTCTACATCAGATTTAACTGCAACTGCAGTGCCTAGTTGTTCAAACGTTTTATTTGCTGGTTTGTATTGGGGAGCTGGCGAAGGTTCTGGTTCTGGAAGTACTACATGGATTACTGGTCAGAACAATTGCAAATTGAAAATACCTGGTTCATCTACATATACTACGATTACTGCAACCCAAACAGATTTTTGGAATTCCACAGTGATTGCCGGTTACTCACATACAGGTTATCAGTGTTTTGCAGATATTACCTCAATAATAAACAAAGCTAATGCTAATGGAACATATACCGTGGCAAATGTGATATCGCCTTTAGGAAAAGCGAATGCATACGGTGGGTGGACAATTGTAATAGCTTACGCAAATAATACCTTAACACCACGAAACTTAAGTGTTTATGATGGAATGGCAGTTGTAAAGATTGGTGAAAGTTTAGATATACCTTTAAGTGGATTTATTACACCACCATCTGGTTCAGTTTCGTGTGAATTGGGTTCAGTAGTATATGATGGAGATAGAGCTCAAACAGATGAATTTTCATTTAAACAAGGCGGTGCTGCGGCATTTTATGATCTTACACCAACTGCTAATAATCCTACAAGTACTGCAAATGACTTCTTTAACAGTATAATTGGTTATAAAGGAAGCGTTGTAACAACCCGTGTCCCGGCATTTCAAAATACATTAGGTTACTCTTCAAATATTATTAATGTGCCCAATACGGGCAATGCTCAGCTGAGTAATAATCAAACTAGTGCTTTAGTACGTTTTTCATCTAGCGATGAAAATTATCTGGTACAATTGGTTACTACTTCTATAACACAATTTGCACCAATATTTGAAATGGACAAAACGGCTACTGATAGAAGTGGTGGTACCTTAACACCAGGTGATAGTATTCGGTACCAAGTAAATTATAATAATACAGGTAACGATACAAGCATAAATTCATTGATAATAGATAAAGTGCCACTTGGTACTTCTTATATTCCCAATAGTTTAAAAATTAAAGGTATTTCGAAAACAGATGCTACGGGCGATGATGAAGCAGAGTACGATTTTGTAAACAATCGGGTAATCTTTAGGTTGGGCGTGGGAGCAAATGGAATTATAGGAGGTACCATACCACCTAGAGGAATTGACTCTGCTGGCGTTATAAATTTTGATGTAGCCATTGCCAATTCCTGTAATGTGTTAACCTGTATAGGCCCTATTAAAAATAGTGCAAAAATTACTTATGGAGGTAAAATGTCTGGTAGTGCATATGTTGATTCTAGTAGTGTAAACGCTTCAGGTTGCTTGGTAAAAGGCCCAGTTGTGAGTTCACCAGTTGGGGCATGTTTTACACCTGGCGATACCCTGTTGAGAAATGGTTGTACCGCAAACAGTTTAAATTTACCTTGGAGAAAATATGCTGGTTATACCTTTTACAAAGCAAAACCATTTATAGCTGCTAACATTGTAAACCCATACGTAGCTATAACTACTACAAATACTTATTGGGCCTATTTTACGAATGGTCCAAGTTGTACAGATACTATAAAAGTAATTGTAATCATTACTAGTTGCCCAGATATTGATGATGATAATGATGGTATACCAGATTATATTGAATTTGATAATGTGCTTGCTTTGCAAGATCACAATAGTAATGGAATTCCTAACTGGAAAGATCCTCTATATCCAGCTTATGTAGATTATAACTCGGATGGCGTAAACGATCATTTTGATTATGGGGCAGATTCAGATAACGATGGTATTCCTAATTTTTACGATACGGACATGGCTGGATTTGTAGATACAAACGGGGATGGAATAAACGACAATGCAGATAAAGATAAAGACGGTATTCCTAATCAATACGATTTGGATAGCGATAACGATGGCATACCCGATGTAGTTGAAAGTTATGGTGTGGATGCCAATGCTAATGGCGTAATTGATAATTATACCGATACCGATGCTGATGGTCTTTCTCAAAACGTAGATGCTAGTAATACCGGTGTAACAAACTCTGGCAATGGATTGGGAGCGGAGGATTTTGATACGGATGGTTATGCCAATTACTTAGACCTTGATAGCGATAATGATGGTATACCAGATATTATAGAAGCAAGAGGTACAGATGCAAATAATGACGCACAAATAGACGGTTTTACAGATGCGGATTCTGATGGATATTCTGATAATATAGACGGCGATGTAGGGAATGATGGCACTTCCGAAAATATTTCCAATGCATTGTTAGTAACGGGAACGGATGTATCACCAATAGATGGACGTGCAGATAATTATCCAAACAAAAATTTTGATAATGATACAAGACCCAATGCCTATGATGTAGATAGCGATATGGATGGCATTTTAGATGTTACCGAATCGGGTTTGCCAGATGTAGCAGTTCCAATAGGGGTAGTAGATGGAACGATAGGTACAAACGGATGGTCAACTACCATTTCTGCAATGGCATCTTTAATTTTAAGAAATACCGATGCAGTAGGTAATGCAAATCACTTAGACATAGATGCAGATGATGATGGCATACCAGATCATATTGAAGGGCAGCCTACTGCCACATACAAACTACCCGGCTCTGGCGATTCAGATAATGATGGCTTAGAAAACGCTTATGATAATGTAGTAGGTTATGGTGGTATCGGAACAGGATTTTATGATAATGATAGCGATGGTACACCTGATTATAGAGACCTAGATACCGATGGTGATGGTATTGCTGATAGAACTGAAGGAAATGATTTTAACTTAAATGGCTTTGCAGATGACTTGGTAACTTTAACAGGTATTGATACCGATGGAGATGGTCTAGATAATCGATTTGACTCTCTTGCCTCCGTTGTAAATATAAAAGGTACTTCGTATAGAATGGGTACAAACGGAAGCGTATTTGGAGATGCAGCTCCAGGCGCAAGATGCCCAGTTCAAAAAACTTTGGTTACACAACTTGATAGAGATTGGCGTTTCTTTGATGTATGCACCATAGCCGCCACAAATTATGCCATTACCCCACAAACAGGTAGCATAAATTGGAATGCCCTCGCTTGGAGTTTAGGCCATATTCCTACATGCTGCGAGAGTGCATATATCACATACACTGGCACCAATGCAGGTATAGATGCGGTAACGGTTAATATCACCAATGATATTTGCATCCGAAATCTTACATTGGTAAATGCTGCATCTTCGGCCACCAATAAAGTTTTTAAAACCATAGTAGCACCAGGCTACAATATGGTAATGAATGGCAATGTGCGAATGATAGCCAATGGAGCTTTAATTACTGATAGTTGTATTTTTATTACAAATGGTGGCGGTACCATTACCGTAAATGGTAATACAACCATTGGTCAACCAGCAGACAATGCATTTTGTGTGTTTGGTTCTGCACCTACTGTTTCGTCTAACGAAAATTATGTACTAAGAGGCGATAGCCTTACTTTTAATAATAAATCTTTTACCAATGATAAGTTCATTACAATAATAATGGATCCTGTAGTAGATACAGCTTATTTTGTAAACAATGCAAATGTTCTTCCTTATCCAAACATGGTAACTTTCGAAACTTTTAAAATTGGAAACGGAGTTAAGGCCAGCACAGTTATTGTAAAAGGAGGAAATAAAAATTCATATTTAAATGATAGAGGTGGAGCATTAGAAGTTACTTCAAATGCTACGCTAGTGTTGCCTTCAAATCATACACTCAATGCAAGAGGTTCTTTTAATAGTAGCCTGTTATTAAAATCTAATTCATCATTGAATATAGAAGGCAGTGGTGGAGGTATAACTGGAAGCAATTTTCCAGCATATTTTACCAATTATAACTTAGACCCAACCAGTACAGTGCTTTTTTATGGTGCAGCGCAAACCATACCTGGCTCAACTGACAATGTAAACCTATTTGGTAATATAACACTAACAGGTACTGGAGAAAAAACAGCTAGCTCATCTAACGTTACTCTTGCAGGTAGCTTGTATCGAACAAATACAGGGCATACGTTTAATGCCAATGGTGGAAGGGTTACTTTTACTTCATCTATAAATGCGCAGAAATATTATACTGATGCAGGTGCTACGCCAATAGATTTTTATGATTTTACGAATAACAATACGCATTCATTAGGGCTATCAATCGATTCAACCATTGGTATTTTAAATGAGTTAGAACTAAAACCAAATACAAAAACAACGCTTAACACTGGTGATATAATTATGCGTTCATCGGCAGCCAGAACATCGAATGTGGCCAATTTAGGAACAACCATACCAAGTATAGTGTATAATGGCAACTGTAGTTTTGTAATAGAGCGCTATTTGTTTGCCAGAAGAGCATGGCGTTTCTTAGCTACACCAGTTGCGGTTGGTACATCTCCCTCTGTTACTACAGCCTGGAGAGAAAACAACTCGGCATTTAGTTCTTTTGGGTACGGTACACAGATTACTGGCCCACAAGGA
>JAYSWO010000211.1:0-1852 GCA_043717975.1 Ferruginibacter sp.
GGAATGGTAAATAGTGTGGTACTTAATTTTTATATTACTAAGGGTAAAAAAGTAAAAATAAACTCTATCAATTTTGCAGATAATAATGACGTAACAGATGCCAAACTTAAAAAGCAAATGAAGGGCACAAAGGAAATGACAAGAATAAGTTTGTACCCAAACAAACCTCAAAGTCCTTACACCGATTCATCGCATACCAAAACCTTTAAAGATTATTTAAAAGAAACTGGTTATTTGTATCCAACAAAAACAAAAGATTATTTAGAACCGTATTTTCGTTTTAAGTTTTTTGCAGGTTCTAAATTTTCCGAAAAAAAATATGCAGACGACAAAGAAAAAATATTAGATTATTACAATGCACAAGGGTATAGAGATGCTGTAATCGTTACCGACACGCCAATTTTTAACCAAAAAGGAAATTTAGATCTCCATATAAAAGTAAATGAAGGTCGTAAATACTATTTTGGAAATATTACTTGGAAAGGTGTTACAAAATACTCTGATTCTATTTTATCGGTAATACTCGGTATAAAAAAAGGCGATATATACAATGTAGAAACATTGAATAAAAGATTGGGTAAACAATTATCTGCCGAAGGTGGAGATATAGGAAGTTTGTATCAAGATGATGGATACCTTTTCTTTAATGTAGATCCGATTGAAACTGCGGTTTACAACGATACTATCGATTTTGAAATACGCATGCGTGAAGGACCACAAGCTACTTACGGTAAAATTTCTGTGTCTGGAAATGATAAAACAAAAGATTATGTTATTCTGCGTGAATTGAGAACAATACCAGGCGAAAAATTTAGTCGCCAAGATATTATTCGTACACAAAGAGAGCTTTCTCAATTAGGGTTTTTGAATGCAGAAAAAATAAACCCGCAAGTTGTACCAAATAATGCAGATGGTACAGTAGATATTAACTGGCAGGTAGAGGAAAAATCTGCAGATCAAGTTGAATTGTCTGCAGGTTTTGGTGGCGGTATTGGTCTTACTGGTACACTCGGTTTTAGCTTTAATAATTTCTCTATAAAAAATATTACCAAGCGCTCTACTTGGGATCCACTTCCTTCTGGCGATGGACAAAAATTGAGCATTAGAGCACAATCAAATGGAAGAGCATATCGTTCATATAATTTCTCATTTACCGAGCCTTGGCTTGGTGGTAAAAAAAGAAACTCATTTTCTATAAGTTATTTTAATACAAAATATTCAAATGCTTTTGATGGATTTGGACAACCTTGTGCATCATGTGGTAAACAATCTTACGTAAAAACTGTGGGTGTGGGTATAGCTTTGGGTAAGCAATTAAAATGGCCCGATGATTTCTTTAACCTCATTTATGCTTTAAACGTACAACAATACAAACTTAAAAATTACTCAAATATTTTTCCTGGTTTAAGCAACGGCACGTCCACCAATTTAAGTTTAAAACTTACTTTGTTGCGTAATTCAGCGGGGCCAAATCCTATCTTCCCTACAAGTGGATCTAATGTAATGTTGAGCGGACAGTTTACCTTGCCTTATTCTTTGCTTGGCATAAACTCTGGCGATGCAAACCAGTACAAATTGCCCGAGTTTCACAAATGGCGATTTAATAGCGAATGGTATGTGCCTATTGGTCGTGCAAGAGGGGCAGATAAAAACAAGCAATTTATTCTTAAAATGGCAGCTAAGTACGGGTTTATTGGACGTTACAATCCTAATTTAACCGTATCTCCTTTTGAACGATTTCAAGTGGGAGATGCAGGATTAAGCAATACAACGGCTCTTCTAGGGTACGATATTATTGCACATAGAGGTTATCCTGTTTACAGCAATTCTAATCCAAAAATAAATCCTGATG
>JAYSWO010000212.1:0-4683 GCA_043717975.1 Ferruginibacter sp.
GTAATTTGTAAAGCCTTCGTGAACCCACATATCCGCAATATCGTTTGTGCATATACTATTGGCAAACCACTCATGCCCGCTTTCGTGTACAATAATAAAATCCCATTTCAAACCTTCGCCACTGCCCGACCAATCTTTACCTAAATAACCCATTTTATATTCATTGCCATAAGCTGTGGCACTTTGGTGCTCCATACCCAAGTGTGGCGCATCTACTAGCTTGTAGCTGTCTTCATAAAATGGATATGGGCCAAACCAATGTTCAAATGCTTTCATCATTTTTGGCGCATCGGTAAAATGTTTTTTTGCTTTTTCGAGGTTGTAATCTAGCACCCAATAATCCATATCCAAATTACCTTTTAGCCCTGCATATTTTTCTGAAAAATGTACATACTTACCAATATATGGAATGATGCAATAATTATTTATGGTGTTTTTTACTGTCCAAGTATACATGGTATTTCCATTACCAAACGATTTTTTTTCAGTTAATCTACCATTGCCCACCGCTACCAAACTATCGGGTACAATCATACGAAGTGTAGCTCCGCTATCAGGCTTATCGCTTTGTATGTCTTTGCATGGATACCACACGCTTGCACCAAGGCCTTGGCAAGCCACCGTCATCCATGGGTTATTATTTTTATCTTTTTTCCAAACCCATCCACCATCCCATGGTGCACGTACCGCTTCTCTTGGTTTGCCATGAAAATAAAATGTAAGCGAATGAATGCCTGGTTTTATTTTGTACAATAGGTTAGAAGATGTATCTCTATACATGAGCCAATACACGTTATTTTCTCTTGTAAATGTAAAATGGCTGCTGCCCTCTTTTACACTATCGAGTATCATGGGCTGTTGCAAATCTATCTGCATCAATTTTGCCCCTTGGTCAAAAAATCGCATGCTGCATTTTCCAGAAATTGTTTTGGCTGTATAATCAGGCTGTACGGTAATATCGTAATGCAGTACATCCCATTGTTGGCGGTAAATGCCATTGCTGCCACGCAATGTATCTGCATGTGTAAATAAAATTTTATTAGGACTTAATTGTGCCTGTGAAAATTTTGTATATGCTACAAAAAAGAACAGAGGCAGCAAATATTTTTTTGATAAAAACATAGTTCGTAATTTAAACATCTAATTTAAGTAGTTTAATGCATGTGAAAGTATAAATTTGATGATTGGTTGGAGGTAGCTACTAATGACACGAATGAACTCGAATAAAATTAATAGAGAAAATTCATGTAATTAGTGGCTAAAAAAAATAGTAGTAATTTATGAGAGGCTCAAAAAAAAATATCTTATCAAGAAAGAAATTGTTTCGAATTTGTCTTTGTGCCTTTGTTTCAGCGTTGTTTATTTCATGTAATAGTCATTCTCATCCCGATAAAAAAATATTTAAGTACAACGAAATTACAGGCATCGCATCTTTAGATCCTGCATTTGCTAAGAACCAATCTATCATGTGGGCCATACACCAGCTATACAATACATTGATAGAGGTGGATGGCAATATGCAGTTGAAACCATCACTAGCAAAGGCTTGGGAATTTTCATCAGATAATAAAACCATTATTTTTCATTTGCGCAACGATGTTTATTTTCAAGATGATGCCTGTTTTACAAATGGTAAAGGGCGTAAACTACATGCGGCAGATGTAGCATTTAGTTTTAATAGAATTATAGACAAAAATACCGCAAGCCCAGGCGCATGGATTTTTAACAATAGGGTGGATTCCGTTGCGCCATTTATAGCGCTGGATGATTCTACATTTCAACTAAAATTACAAAACCCTTTTCAGCCCATTATTGGCATATTGAGCATGCAATATTGTTCTATCGTTCCGCATGAAGCTGTGGAAAAATATGGAAATGAGTTTCGCAGGCATCCTGTAGGTACGGGTGCTTTTGCCTATGTAGCTTGGGAAGAAGGGCAGGCGTTGGTGTTGGAAAAGAATGACCGTTATTTTGAAAAAGACGCTGAAGGTAAATCGCTTCCATATTTGGATGGGATTAAAGTAAATTTTTATGATAGCAAGGCTACCGAGTTTTTAGAATTTCAACAAAATAGATTGGATTTTATAAATGATATAGATGCTTCTTTTAAAGATGAATTGCTTACCAAAACTGGCAACTTAAAAAAGGAGTGGGATAATACAATTGAGTTGCAAAAACATGCCTACCTCAATATTGAATATTTTGGCATTTTAGCAGATACAACAAATCCATTACTAAAAAATTCGCCTTTAAAACTTTTGAAAATACGCCAAGCTATTAACTATGGTATAGATAGAAAAAAGATGATGTTGTATTTGCGAAATTCTATTGGAACAGCCGCTGAGAGTGGTTTTGTACCGCAAGGCTTGCCATCTTTTGATGCAGAAAAAGTAAAAGGGTATAATTATGATCCTGAGAAAGCAAAGACGCTTTTAAAAGAGGCAGGCTTTGGCGATGGAAAAAATGTACCTGAAATAAAATTGCTAACCATTCCCATTTATGCAAACCTTGCTAGTTATGTGGCAAATGAACTCAAACAAATTGGTATAAACGTAAAAGTAGAAGCCATACAAAAAAGTTTATTGCTAGAGCAAACAAGTAAATCGCAAGCCTTGTTTTTTAGGGGTAGTTGGATAGCAGATTATCCGGATGCGGAAAATTATTTGAGTGTTTTTTACAGTAAAAACCCTGCACCACCTAATTATACAAGGTTTAAGAGCAATGCTTTTGATAAATTATATGAACAAGCGTTGTCTCAAACCAATGATAGCCTTCGGTATGATTTATATAGAAGTATGGATAAAATAATTATTGAAAATGCCCCTGTAGTGCCACTTTGGTACGACATGGTTATACATTTGGTGCATAAAAATATACATGGTTTTGAAACCAATGGTTTGAATATGCTCGAGCTTAGGTGGACAACAAAAAATTAGCTATAAATAAAGAAACTTCTTATAATTTCTTTATTTTCTCCCAGGATAAACTTTTAATGCCTCCTTCAGGCATTCGGCAGCAGCAATGATAGACGCTACATTGAGCACATACGCCATGCGCACTTCATCTTTTCCCAAACCAGGTGTAGCATAAAAACCAGTAGCAGGCGCCATCATAACGGTAGCTCCATTATAAGAAAACGCTTCGAGCAACCATTGGCAAAATGTATCGCTATCATCTATGGGTAATTTGGCCATGGCATAAAAAGCACCGCCTGGGTTGGGGCAAAATACACCATCTATTTCATTGAGTAATTTCACTAAAGTATCTCTACGAAGTTTGTATTCAGCCTTTGTTGTATCAAAATAATTATCTGGTAAATCCACAGCTGCCTCACCCAACACTTGTGCATAAAAAGGTGGACTTAATCTGCATTGTGCAAATTTCATAGCAGTATTGAGTACTTCTTTATTTTTTGTAACAAATGCGCCTATGCGCCCACCACATGCGCTATAACGTTTGCTAATGGTGTCCATTAAAATAACATGTTGCTCAGCACCTTTCAAATGCATGGCACTAGTATGTGTGCCTTCATAACAAAACTCACGATAAGCCTCATCTGCAAATAAAAATAAATTGTGTTTTATTACAATTTCTTTTAGTGTTTCCATTTCTGCAGCGCTATACAAATATCCTGTAGGGTTGTTTGGATTGCAAACTACAATGGCTTTTGTTTTTGGCGTTATCGCCTTTTCAAAATCTTCAATAGGAGGGAGCGCAAAGCCAGTTTCTATACTACTTTTTATGGGTACCACATTTACATCAGCTTGCACTGCAAAGCCATTATAGTTGGCATAAAATGGTTCGGGTATTATTACTTCATCTCCCGCATCTAAGCAAGCCATAAAGCCGAATGATATTGCTTCACTTCCTCCCGTTGTAATAATAATTTCTTCAGAAGTTACATCAATGTTGTTTTTAGCATAATACTGTACTAATTTTTTACGATAACTTTCATTACCTGCGCTATGGCTATAAGCCAATACATGTACATCACAATTTTTTACAGCGTCAATACAAGATTGTGGGGTTACAATATCTGGCTGCCCGATGTTTAAGTGATATACTTTTGTGCCTCTTTTTTTTGCAGCTTCTGCAAAGGGCACGAGCTTACGTATAGGCGATGCAGGCATGTGAATGCCACGGTTACTTATTTTTAGCATGGCGCAAAGATAGGATAACATTTATTTTACTGCAACAACCCAGCAGCCCAATCCAAAGAATATTTTGCTTTTAATAATTTTACTTGTAGCTCAATAATCTTTTGCTGCATTTCTAGTACTTTGTTTTCTCTTGTGTTTACCAAAAACAAACTACTTTCCCCATTGGAAAATCTTAATGTTTCGTTTCTTAGCAACCTATTAAAATTATTAAATGCTTCGTTGGCTATCTGCAGCTGTTTTTGTAATAATAAAAATTGATTGTAATAGTCTTTTATTTTATTTTCTATCTCTTGGGTTTTTTGTTTTAATTCAAGAGTAGATTCTTCTATTTTAAGTTTTGCCAAACGATATTCTCCACGCCCTTCCCTAAAACGTAATGGTATTTTTATATCTATTCCCCAACGGTTATTGTTGTCTAATAATGATGAACCGAAATTTTTTAATGCATAATAATCTTTGTTTAAAATATTGCCTTTTAGATTTACAGTAGGTAATAAATTTTGATATTTTAATTTTCGCTCTA
>JAYSWO010000213.1:0-4678 GCA_043717975.1 Ferruginibacter sp.
TTGTAGCGCCGCCGCCGGTTGGTATACAGCCCGGGCATGTAGCCAAACCTATCAACAACTCGTGTAGCATAGCAAAGAAATATTTGTAAATCATAGTCACAGCAAGTGTTGTTGGTACAGCAGCCCTGCCTTTGCTATGCTGCATACCAACCGGCAGCCGCTCCACGAAAATGACCTATTACTCCAAAGTTTTTTAGTAAATTTGGAATACCAACAAAGGCAAAGAAAGTGCAGATTTTTTGTAAAAAAATTCGGCTTAATTGTTTTAAGCTTCTTAATTTATTATCAAAAGGAGTAAGTGTTTAGAAAAATAAAAAACTTTCTACATAAAATTTGTTACGCTTAATTGACTGTAATTGTAGTTGCTTTTTAAAGGAGGCAATTACCGTTAGTGAAAAATTATTTTGGTTCATTTTCAGATTTTTAGATTTAGCTTTGTTAAAAATAAATTATATGAAAAAAGTTGTGTTATTATTAGTTTGTACTTTAAGTATTATGGTTATTGCATTTGCGCAAGATGTTAAACCAACTAATGAAGAGATTAAAATTCAACGAGCCACAAGCATTAAACAAATGACGACTGCCGCAAAAGAAGTGGGTTCTACTGAACCAGAAATTGCAAAACTTAAAACAATTTTTGAAAGCTTTTTTGCAAAGCAAGATGAAATAAAAGCAGATTTAACTTTAACACCCGAAGTAAGAACAACCAAATTGAAAGAGGCTAATTCAAGTAAGGACTGGAAAGTAAAAAATTTATTGGGAGATAAATTTACTGCTTATGCTAGTGCACGTAAAAGAATATCGGCTGAGGCAACTCCAAAAAAATAATAGCTCTACATACAAATAAGCTGTCTAAAAATATGTTTAGACAGCTTATTTTTCAACAACTACTCCTTTCACCAGTATTTTCCCCAAATAAAAAACCTGCTCATTATATTTGTTTGGGTTTTGTTGTATGTCAGATAAATCCTGCCCTTCTAAAATTGCTAATTTATTTGCTTGTATAGATGATAAAGTAATTTTCACTTCGTGTACTCCATCGGGTACCTCAATCATTTCAAACTGCCCTCTGTAGCGATTATTACAGTTGGTATTAAAACGATTCATTAAGCATTTATAGCCACTTTCATTAGGAATTTTAACAGATACATTACCAGCTTTTCTTTTAAGTTCAACACACTTGCCATCTATTTCGACCAGTACCTGACCAACTTCTGGTCCGCCAATATCAAAGAAACCAACAACCGTTCCTTTAAAGGTAAACACACAATTTGCGTTGGGCTCTGCAGTTTTTAAAACCGTTGCAAACCAAGGAGCAAATGCTTTTAGGTTATCATAATTTAATGGATTGATTGTTTCCCAACCTGTATTAAAAGTGGCCACTTCTAAAGGCGAATACATGCCTGCATCTTCCCAATTATCTGCATGCAAAGGGCTAATTAATGCGTGATTACGAACCGTTGTTGCCGCTTTAAATTGATAAAATGCTCTGGCAATGGCTTGTGTATATAAATCTCCACCAGCTTTTGCAGGGTGTGTACCATCTTTTGAAAAAACTATTTTATCAGTTATATCTACACTGCTTTTCCAAATTAGCTTGCCTTGTGATGCTAATACAGATGGATACAAACCTAGATGAATGGAAGGAATTTGATAATGATTTGCTAGGGTTTCAAAAGCTTGAATTTTTGCAGGGATTTCATTTTTTGCATATTGTTGATATTGATCGCCAGCTATTGTATAAATAAAGCAAATGTCAGTTTGTGGATTGTTTTTTATGATTTGCCTTACAATACCTTCCATGGCTTGGTTGCTACCACCGTTTACGGCAAATTCTACAAAAACCAAGTCTGGTTTATATTTTAAAACTTGCTCTTTTACACGGCATGCTCCAAGCTCAGTTCCTGTGCCAGATACGCCTGCATTAATTCCTTTTAACTTAGCACTGGGGTTTAATGATTGTATAAAAGCCAGGGTTTGATTGCGGTATTGATCTTCGGCTTTTGTAATGCTGCCACCCAAAAAAGCAATATGAAGTGTTGGGTTATTTTGGTTTATTTTATTAAAAAAATTGGGTAGCCCATCACGCAAAAAAAATTCTTTATCTGATTTAAATTCATCAACTTCTTTTATAGCAAGTCTTGGCTGAACGCTAAATAATAACGGCATAGCACCTGCCTGGCTATTTTCTATCAATGCATCTACAGAAGGCTCTTCTGCTTTTTTTATCGTAAATAAATGCTCCACAGTTTGAGCTTTTTCATAAATACTTTTTCTTAGTGTATCGCATTGCTGATACAACGCTAACACCTGTGTATTGTAAGTTATATATTTTTCAAAACTGTTCGTATAATATTGCTGACCATAAAAACGAGCTTTAAGTAATGAATCGAGATACATTTTGGTAGCTACCATATCCCCTTTTTTTGAAAATGCTTGCAAGTGCATATACTCAACAAATGCTACCGATCTGATAATGGCTTCAAGTTCCCAAAGTTCGTTGAGTTTTTTACGTACTTGTAATGCCTGCTTGTATTGAGGTGTTTGCTTGTACAAAGCCAAATTAATGCCTTGCTCTAAAGCTTCGTTAGAAAAATTATCTATAGCGATACTGTCTATCTGCAATACATATTTGCCTTTTGCTAAATTTTTCACCTGCAGCACTTGGTTGTTTAAATCCTTCATAAATGGTACAATCGAAAGTGCCTGCTGTTGATTATCAGCAACAGGAAAGGGCAATGCATTTTCTAACACATTTGCATTAAGTACATTGTTTTTATAGCTGGCTTTTTTTACAATACAATTATTGTTGGCGGCTTGGTTTTGTATTTTCCTTACATCGAATACAATTTTTGAAACAATAGAAGATGCGTTAGTGGATTTTAAAAATTGATACCCCATTATTAGATGGCCAGTGCTGTTGGGATGCACCCTGTCGTTTACCGTTAAGGTTGCAGTTGCGTTTTTTGCCTGCATTTGCATGCCGATGTTGGTCATTAATGTCCAATAATCAATAACAGGCAATTTATATGTATCGGCTAAGTTTTGCATAATACGGCCGCATTCATGTAAGGCTTCGTTAACCCCCAAACAATTTGCTGCTTTTATTTTTGAGGTTTCATCGTATGGTGAAGGTTTTTGTAGAACCACTTTTACCTTTTTTTGAATGAAAATGCTAACAATACTGTCTAAGTTTTTGCTGTACAATTCCAATGCTTGTTTACGCCTGTTTAAAGTATCTGCATTTTGTATAATGCTGTTACCGTAGAGCTGTCGTTGCACATCGTTCATGCCTATCATTATCACAACATGTGTTGGTTTGTGTATCATTATATCCTCGTCTATCCGCTGTAAAATGCCACTTGTAACATCCCCTTTAATGCCTGCATTGAAAAAACTAACAGATTGTTTTGGATATCGTGTAACATAGTATTGCAAAATATTATGATGAAACTCGCCATTGTGCGTAATACTGTTGCCTACAAAACATACCCTGTCGCCTTTTTTAAAGAAGGGGTTATAGTTTTGTGCATTTGCAAAAACACTAAGTATTAAAATAAAAGCAAGCAATAAAGTGTTTATAGTTTTCATTAATGCAGGGATAAAAAAAATTAATAAACGAAATCTTTAAGTGTAATCTCTATGATAGTTGCAGAAGGATTTTGTGAATAATTGACACCACTAATCGTAATAGTATTATCCTTATTTTTAACCCATTTAAGCTCTTTGCCATCCAATAGATTGATTGTTTTAACTACCGTTTTATTGTTTATTGATTGTGTAGTAAAAGTGCCAAGTTTTAGTTCTCGATAACCGTCATAAATATGACAGTATATTTTATTTTCTTTGTAAGTAAAACCGTATTCACCAAATAATGGTTGCCAAGGTCCGCCTCTTGTATTATAAATGGAATTGCCAACTTTAGAGAGCCAATCTCCCATTTTAACTAATACCTCTTGTTGATTTTGTGGAATTACGCCTTCTCTATCTGGCGATACATTTAAAAGAAGATTACTGTTTCTTACTACACAATTAGATAAATACTTGGCAACTTCTTCAAAACTATATACTTTAGAATTTGGCTTATAGCCCCAGCCACCTCTTTGCAAACTAACACATTTTTCCATGTAAGATGTATTGCTAATTTTACCCGAAGAGTAAGAACCACCTTCTTCAATTTGAATATCTCCTATCCATCCAAAACGATTATTTACCATCATTTCTGGTTGGTATTTACGAATCAATCCCATAATGCCCAATGCCTTGCCAGTTGAATCTTCGTTTGAAATATATTTTTCGTTTACGGGCCATATGTTTTTTGGATTTTGATATCTACCCACATCCCAAAAGGAATCAGACAGTGGTTTGTTTTTAATTTGTCCTAAAGAAGTGCCATCCCAAAAAATGTAACTTATTTTGCCATAATCTTTCAATAATTTTGTTACTTGTTCATATACTTCCTCTTTCATTATTCTTGCATCTTCTTTATGCCATTCCGCAGTTTTATAACCAAAAACATTTGGCAAACAATTATTACCAAAAGGATCGTAAAATCCTTCATATCGCCAATTGATAGGTGAGTAGTACAAACCCACACCAAGACCAGCGGCTCTTGCTGCATCTGTATATTCTTTTATTAAATCTCTTCCTAAATCTTTCTTACTTGTCCAACTGTAAG
>JAYSWO010000214.1:0-11862 GCA_043717975.1 Ferruginibacter sp.
AGTAGGGCCATTCGGACCACAATCGGTAAATTTAACTTCGTCAGCTTCTGGCGGTACACCCGGCTATACTTACAGTTGGTCTCCGGCTGCAGGATTGAGCAATGCAACGATTGCCAACCCAATTGCCAGCCCATTGGTTACAACAACATATACATTGACTGTTACAGACAATAAAGGCTGTACCAGAAGTTTGAGCATTACTATAAAAGTGTTACCATTATCTGCTGCATTGTGCGGACAAGGTGGTGGCATTAAATTTAATGTATGCCATGTTCCTCCAGGAAATCCATCTAACCCTCATGGCATTTGTGTAAGTGTAAATGCTTTAAATGCTCATTTAACAAGTGGTTCTAACGGACATAAAAATTGTTATTTAGGTGACTGTGATCAATTGTGTTTCAATACAACCTCACAAACAAGCAGGGGAGGTGCTACAGATGCGCCAATAGCCAACCAAGTACAATCTACTGCAAAAGTAAATACTGAATTAGTAAAAGAGTTTACTGTACATGCAAGTCCTAATCCTGCCAAAGGTTCTTTTGTTTTGCAATTTAACAGTGATAATGCAAATACAGGAGCTATGATAAGGGTTTTAGATGCTAATGGAAAAGCGATTGAATCGTTTAGGAATATTCTTTCTGGAAAGAGTGTACGATTTGGAGCGTTATATAGTGGGGGAAGTTATTATGTGGAAGTTGTACAAGGAAGCAATCGTAAGGTGTTGCAACTTGTAAAAGTTAATTAAGAAAATTTGAATGAAAAAAGAGGCTGTTTCAAATTTTTGAGACAGTCTCTTTTTATTTTTTTCGCCTTTGTCGGAATGTTAATATTGTTCTATCCCGCCGTTGCATAATCTTAGTGCTGCATGTGGTATGTAGCTCAGGGTAAGCAGCCAAGCGTACCAACAACTCGCTTAGTGTAACCCAAAAAATATTATATAAATCATAGTCACAGCAAGTGTTGTTGGTACAGCAGCCCTGCCTTTGTTATGCTGCATCTCAACGGCGGTCGCATCACAAATATGATCGATTACTTGACAGTTTTTTAGTAAATTTGGGTTGCCTACAAATGTTATATCTTTAATTCAATTAAATAGAATACTAACTACCAACATGAATCAATACCTGTTGTTTTAAAAAAATAAATCCTTAAAGCTAATTTGAAAATATTTTATTTAATATCATCAATAATTTTATTTTGGAGTTGTGAAAATAAAACAGTTGAAAGTAAGAATACAACAAAAATCATTATTCCTCCTCCCTCGTCGCCTCCAAGTGTTGATACAACAAAAATAATTAAAGCTAATATTTTACTTGATTATCTTTCAAAAGTTCCAATAATAAAACCAAATAAAGAAAATGGAATTCCATTTGACACTTTAAATTATGACAAAATAATTGGTTATGATTTTGAAGGAAGTGAAGAACCATACCCTAGTATACTTGACTCAAAAAACAATTTCGTACCTGTTATTTTGGGACAACAGTATTTAACACAAAAACAGGCCGACAAAATAATGTCAGCTTTAACAAAAAATTCTAGTTATGGTGAACAAACCGCAGCTTGCTTCAATCCTCATTTTGCCCTATTATTTATAAAAGAAAATAGAATCAAAAATAAAATTGATATTTGTTTAGACTGTAATTATTTAATAACTGACTTAACAATACCTGCAGAAACGCATTTGAAATATAATAAGGGAAAAGAAAATGAATACGCAATTACAGGTTTTACATTATCAGGAAGAAAAGCTATTATTGACTTATGTAAAGAATTGAATTTTGAATATGGAAAATACAAAATAAGGAGTTTCTGATAATGGGCTGCCACCAATAGTGCGTTTTGTACAAGTATTGAGGGTGGAAATCCAATGAGAACCAGTTGCAACGTCCCCTGCGGGTTACGTTGCTGAGAAAAAAGATCGTATGTTCGAGGTTTTTTTGAGGGGGCGACGGATACTTTTATAAACGTTAGCGGACATTGGGAGCTACTGTTCCATCATATAAACAAACAGACAAAATACTAACAGAAACAAAGAATAAAGGAGAAATAATTATGAGCAAAATAATCTTTGACAGTGGAATATCACTTGATGGTTTTTTCGCAGGAGACAACAGAAGTCCTAAAAATCCTATGGGAGGGGTTTCGGGGCAAATTCATTCGTGGATGCTTAATCAAAAAGCTTTTTGGGAATACCTAGGGTTTGAAGGAGGAAAAGAAGACGGTGCTGATGGAAAATATATTAGAGATACAATTGCAAGAACGGGAGCATTTATTATGGGAAAACGAATGTTTGAGGAAGGCGAAGCCAGTTGGCCAAATGACCTATACAAAGCAAACGTATATGTATTAACACACGAAATACGAGAACCTTGGGTTCAAGACGGCACAACAACTTTCTACTTTATAAATGATGGAATAGAAAGTGCTTTGGACAACGCAAAACAATCGGCAAAAGGAAAGGACATAAGAATTCAAGGCGGTGCAAACACTATTCAACAGTTTCTAAATGCAGGACTTGTGGACGAATTTTTTATTCACATTGCTCCTGTTTTTTTAGGAAGCGGTATCCGACTCTTTGACGGAATGGACAAAGACAAATATGACATACAAATTGAAGAAGTATTGCCGTCAGAATTGACAACTCATTTAAGATATAAACTAACAAAGAAATAGAAACAACAACCCGCTAACATCGGTGAGTGATCACAACTATATTTTCGTAAAAAATAAGAGCCATTTAGAGGCATTTTAAGCGTTGCTATTTTTTATTACTCTACCAATTTTTTTTAAATGAAGTGTTGCTAATAAAAAGCATTTTGGCTTGTTAAAGCTCGTTTTTCGCCTTTGTTAGCATGTGCTTACTGTTCGCTATCCTACCATTGCATAATTATATCGCTGCCATTAATATGTAGCGCAGGGTAAGCAGCCAAGCGTACCTACAACTCGCTTGGTGTAAATAAAAAAAATACTATATAAATTATAGTCACAGCAATTGTTTTTGGTTCAGCAGCCATGCCTTTGCTATGTTGCAGACCAAAGGCGGAACGGTGGAAGAACCTTTTCTAACAAATATTTAAAGACTAGTTTTATTTATACCGACGAAAGCAAACTCAAAACACATTGGAGTTCGGCGGTGTGGATAAGGGGGAAAGAAAAATAAAAATGTTGTTTTATAAAACGATAACTTTAAAATTAAATGTTGCGTTAAAACATTGAAACCGCCTATCGCCAATAACAACATAAAACAATAATGCAAGACATACTATTTGACTTTATATCAAAATACATTTCTCTAACAGAAGATGAGAAGAACGCAATACTTTCGTTAGACTTGTTTCGCTCTGTTAAGAAAGGGACTATTTTACTCAAAGAAGGACAGAAATCGCAGGATGAATATTTTATTTTTAAAGGATGTTTACGAAAATATTACATCATAAATGGTGGAGAAAAAACTACGGCCTTTTTTACAGAAATGGAATCTTTAGCACCCCATAGTGTAAAAAATAGTGCTCCGTCTGAATATTTTATAAGTTGTGTGGAAGACACTATTCTAACGGTTGCAAAACCTGATATGGGAGTTGAAATAAATACTAAATTTCCTAAATTTGACGTAATGTGTAGAATATTTTCGGAAGAATTGTTAGCCAAAGAACAAATCAATTTTGACGAGTTCAAGATATCTTCTCCTGAACAACGATACCAGAACTTAATGCAAAATAGACCTGATCTTATTAAACGTGTACCACAACACCAGTTAGCGAGTTATTTAGGTATTAAGCCTCAATCATTAAGCAGACTAAGAGCAAGGATTTTGGAAAAAAGGAAAGAGTAACTTCATTTCTTAACTTAAGTGAACGATTTTTAGTCTATTGCTAATCTACTTTTACAGCATCATTAAAAAAAAGATATGCAAAAGAAAATTTTATGGATTGGAATTGTCATTGTGATGGCAAGCAGTTTACAGGTGAATGCACAATATGCCAAACAAGACAGTACTTACAAAAGGTGGTTCCTTGGTAGTTCGTTATTTCTTCTATCTAATTTTGTGCCAGATAATAATCCGCCCAATTACGGTCAATTAAACCTAGGTTATCGCATTACTGGAAGAGATGCTGTTTCATTTGAACTAAGAACATGGAAATACGGCTGGCCAATTGGCATTCCTTTTGGAAAATCTTATGAAGCAGAAGGAGAAGGATTTCCAGGTTATATTCGTGACTACGGATTTGCATTCGCTTACCAAAGATTTTTATGGAAAGGTCTATTTGCTGAAGTTAATGTGACGAATTTTTTTCAGTCATTTGTAGATAAATCAGGCAAAAAAGTTGGCAATGGTTTTCAGATTTTCAACTCTTATCGTGCTGGTTATCATATTAAACTTTTTAAAGATAGGCTTTTCATTCAGCCTTCAATTGCAGTAACTCATCGTCCTTATCATACAGAAATGCCTGATGGATTTAAACAGGTAGATAATAAATGGCCAAAGTTCTTTTTTGGAGAGCCTAATTTGCAATTTGGGATTAATTTCTAGTAATATACCAGTAAAATAACAAAACTGACTTTTACAAATAATAAAGACAGATAAAACACCAGCCACCAACACGGGTTTAGCAAAAGTGGGGCTATATTAGTAGGTTGAATATTTGTACTTTCTTTTAGCTTTTGTACTAAATTTGAACTTTACTACTTCTTATACCCCATCGAACCCAATGCAAAAAACGTAAGTGACAAGTTCATGATGGAACAAAGCATCAACAAAATATTTAAAAAATGAGAGCAGTTGTATATTCAAAATATGGACCACCAGAAGTAGCCAAATTAATGGAGGTTCCTAAACCTTTACCGAAAGACAATGAAGTATTGGTTCGAGTTTATTCGTCAACGGTAAATAGGACTGACTCGGGATTCCGAAGTGCTGAATATTTTATTTCTAGATTTTGGACAGGACTATTAAGACCAAAACATCAAATACTAGGTTGTGAGTTTTCGGGTATTGTTGAAGAAATTGGGCAAGGAGTATCAACATTCAAGAAAGGAGATAAAGTTTTTGGATTTAATGATAAAACCTTTGGAGGTCATGGAGAATATTTAACTATTGCTGAAACTGATGCTATTATAACTATACCCGACAATTTAAATTTTGATGAAGCCGCAGCACTTACTGAAGGCTCTCATTATGCCTTAATAGATATACGGGCTGCAAAAGTTGAACGCGGTCAAAATGTTTTAGTTTATGGAGCAACTGGTGCTATTGGTTCTGCGGCTGTGCAACTATTAAAACATTTTGGTGCAATTGTAACGGCAGTGTGTAATACAAAAAATGTAAGTTTGGTGAAATCTCTCGGTGCAAACACTGTAATTGATTATCAGACACAGAATTTTACTGAGATAGAGGATAAGTTTGAATTTATCTTTGATGCAGTTGGAAAAAGTTCATTTGGACAGTGTAAGCCTTTATTAACTGAAAAGGGAATTTACATTTCAACCGAATTAGGAAAAAACGGAGAGAATCTAATTCTTGCATTGACCACACCACTTTGGGGTGGCAAAAAACTGTTATTTCCAATCCCGTCTATCACTAAACAAGATGTAATATTCTTGAAAGAACTTGCTGGAAAAGGTGAATATAAGGCTGTAATTGACAGATGCTATCGGTTAGACCAAATTGTGGAAGCCTATCATTACGTTGAGTCGGGACAAAAAACAGGAAATGTTGTTCTCAAAATAGTTGAATGATAAGAACACTAGCCACTAACATGGGTGAATGATGCACAACTATTTTTTATTACACAACCGATTTTGTTTTAAATGAAGTGTTGCTAATAAAATTATGTTTTTTTGTTGGTATGCACTTAATGTTCTCTATCCCTCCGTTGCATAATCGTAGCGCTGCCGTTGGTAAGCAGCGCAAAACCATTTTGAAAATTTTCTCACATAAAATGTAAACAAAAAAAATATAAATGCTATACAACATATTATTTACTGGGCACATGATTGATAAAGATGGAAGAGAAAATAAACGATTTTCGTCAACAAAAGAAAATGAAGTAAGGGAAGAAATTAGAAAACAGATTGTACATGAAAAAGTACATGCAAAAGATGGAATAATTGGAATTGCAAGTGGTGCATGTGGAGGTGATATTTTGTTTCATGAGTTGTGTATGGAACTTAAAATACCCACGCATATTTATCTGGCAATGCCTGAGGTTGAATTTAAAAAAGCTTCGGTTTCTTTTGCTGGAAAAAATTGGGATAGCCGTTTTGATGCTCTAGTAAAAAAACTACCAGTGTGCATATTGCAATCGAATGCTGAAAATAAAAAAGAAAATGTGTGGGAACAAACCAATGCATGGATGCTAGAAAAGGCATTGGTAAACGGAGGTGAAAATATGAGTTTGATGGCCTTATGGGATGGCCAAAGTGGCGATGGTGCAGGGGGTACAGAACACATGATAAATATGGCAAAAGAAAAAGGATCAAGAATAAATATTATTGATATAAAGAAAATATAATTTTTATTCAGAAAATTCATTATAACATGATATAGTGAAGATTTTGCAAATGACCCAACGGATTCAACTTGGTACTTTAAAGCATTTGAAAGTTTTAATGAAACCAAATAAAACCTTCCATTTGCAGCTACATATTATAATCCGAAATCAATATTGCTTTAATTATATTATTTCTTCCTAGATCGTCCTCTGATAAGGGAAGTTCTAAGAAGTAAAATAAAAAGTAAATTACTTGAAAATAGTACGCAACATCCCCTACGGGAAAAATTGCTGAGTAACCAAGCTTAGTGAGGCATAGGTTTTAGCAGTACTTTAAATAATGAACTTTAGTTCTTAACTTTAGTATTAGTAAAAAAATTAGTTTTGGCTGTTGGGCTGAACAATATAGAATACCCTGCCGGTGCCAAGCCTTTCCCCTGTAAGAAACGATAACCGTAAGAAACAAATTATGACAACAAATTGTTTAAATTGTAATGCTGAAATTTATGGAAAATTTTGTTCTGATTGTGGACAAAGTTCAGAAACCCATAAAATTAATTTACATTATCTATGGCACGACATTCAGCACGGATTACTGCATTTCGATAAGGGAATATTTTTTACTATCAAAGAATTATTTACGAGACCTGGAAACTCAATTAAAGAGTTTTTAAAGGGTAAAAGAGTAAATCATTTTAAACCTATTTCATTGGTAATAATTCTTGCGGGGATTTATAGTTTACTTTCACATTTCTTTCACCTTAATTTATTTTCGAACTATTATGAAATGACAGGAAGTGGTGATGGATTTAGCGAGTTTAAAACTTCTGTTGATAAATTGAGTGAATGGTTTTCAAAACATTATTCTGTTTTGACATTAATACAAATTCCCATGTTTTCTATTGGGACATATGTAATGTTTAAGAGAGAAGGTTTTAATTTTATTGAACATTTAGTAATAAATACCTTCATAGCAGGGCAAAAGCTAATTCTTCATATTTTGACATTCCCAATTTATTATTGGCTTAGTATGACAAAATTTTCAAGACCAATAGACCAATTTATAGATATAATTGGATATGTATTAGCTTTTTGTACAATTTTTCAATTATTCAACAGCGTAAAAGGTTTTAAAAGATTTTGGAAAACACTTTTTAGTTTATTAATTCCGATATTTATTTTAATAGTAATGTTTTTTATAATTGTGGCAATTATCATTTATAATTTTAAATAAAAAAATACAGCAGCTAACAGGAGTTATCCTTTACCTGCTTCAATTGAATTAACTTAATTAAAAAAGTAAATGGTTATGATATCGCATATAATTGGTTTGATTATTTATTCATAACACAAAGCAAAATAGCTTGATAAATATTGAAAGAAAAAACTTGAGTCTGCACACACACCTAAAGCGATTGAGTAATAAGAATATTTTTTTTAGCAAAAGCTTTTTTTATTGAGCAATTATTTGAGAATTTATTTTTGAAGATTCGCTTATTTACTATTTAATAGTAAAAATATGCTATATATACGTATTGTATATGTTTTTTATTTTCCATATTCTCAAACCCGTTAATAAAGCATATTTTTGCGCTGTGAAAGAATTTAGACATCAACATAAGCGACCAAAGAAAAACACCCTTGTAATAGGTAGAACGGCCATTATAGCCGCTATGAAAGAAGGGAAACAATTGGATAGGATTTATATGCAAACCGCCGTGCATGGAGATACCATCGACGAAATAAGAATTTTAGCCGAGCGCTACATGATTCCTATAAACAAGGTGCCGGTTGAAAAACTGAATAATTTTAATGTAAGCAATCATGAAGGTTGTATAGCACAAATTAGCAAAATACAGTATCAAGATTTGCAAGATGTAATTTCGTTTGTAGTAGAAAAAGGCGAAGTGCCTTTGTTTATTATTTTAGATGGTATTACAGATATTAGAAATATTGGTGCCATTGCAAGAAGTGCTTTTTGCTTTGGTGTAAATGCCATCATTATACCTGATAAAGGGGTGGGTTCTTTAAATGAAGATGCAATACTTACGAGTGCAGGTGCACTTGAGCAAATAGCCGTATGCCGTGTAAATAGTTTGATGAAAGCCGTAGATGATTTGCATATGAATGGTATAAAAGTATTTGCAAGTGTAATGGGGGCTACTACAAAATCGTATGAGTGCAATTTTGCAGAGCCAAGTGCCATTGTAATGGGTGCTGAGGAAAAAGGCATTTACCCTGCATTGATGAAAGTCTGCGATGAAAAATTTGCGATTCCAATGACGGGTGATTTTGATTCGCTAAACGTGAGTGTGGCTACAGGAATTATTTTGTATGAAGCTGCAAAACAAAGAGCCCCCTAAATCCCCCGAAGGGGGACTTTAGTTTGTAAAACTTTTTAGTTTATTATAAAATGCAAAAAAATACGCCAAATATTTTAAACGATAATAATCAATTTCAGAGTCCACAAGTCCCCCTTTCGGGGGGATTTAGGGGGGCTATAATAGAGTGTCCACGTGATGCCATGCAAGGTTGGCCCCATTTTATTCCTACGGAGAAGAAAATTCAATACTTAAACGCATTGTTGCAATGCGGTTTTGATACATTAGATTTTGGAAGTTTTGTTTCACCAAAAGCCATACCGCAATTGGCAGATACGGCTGAAGTGGTTCGGAATTTGGAATTGGGTAATACCAATACGAAACTGCTTGCTATTATTGCTAATGAACGTGGGGCGGCTGATGCAGTTTGTTACGATCAAATATCTTACTTAGGTTTTCCATTTTCCATTTCAGAAACATTTCAACAACGCAATACAAATTCTTCTGTAAATGAATCATTGAAAAGGGTAGAAGATATACAGGAATTATGTATAAAGAATAAGAAAGAATTGGTAGTGTATATTTCGATGGGCTTTGGTAATCCTTATGGCGATTTGTATAATGAGGAAATCGTGATAAATCGTACAAAACAAATTACAGCTCTAGGTGTAAAAATAATTTCTATAGCAGATACCGTAGGGCTTGCAACAGCTGGCGAAGTAAGTACGTTGATGAAAAACATCATTCCCGAATTTAAAAATATTGAAATTGGTGTACACTTACATTCTGCTCCTACAGATAGGGAAGCTAAGATAGAATCCGCTTTGAGTGCAGGTTGTAAAAGATTTGATGCTGCTATAAAAGGCATAGGTGGCTGCCCAATGGCGGGAAATGATTTGGTGGGCAACATGGATACTGAGGTAATGTTAAACCATTTTGAATGCAAAGGGTATACATTGAATATTGATAAAATAGCTTTGCAAAAATGTAGTTCGTTGGCCAATGAAATTTTTGTGTAGCCACAAATGACACGAATATACACGAATGAAAATTTTATCTTTGTAGCTTTATTTTAAAGATGCTACAACAAATTATAAAGGAAGCTTGCGGCTTACAAACTTTCAACTTTCAACTATGATTTTTCGCTCCGAATTTACGCCCAAGCCTTTCTCCACAAAAATGAAACACACCGATAAATTATTATTGGTGGGGTCTTGCTTTACAGAGCAAATAGGTAAGAAGCTTGCTGCGCATAAGTTTGATGTATTGGAGAATCCAAATGGCATTTTGTTTAACCCCATGAGTATTGCCAAAGCAATAATGAGCTATGCAAATAGAAAATTATATTCGGAAGATGAATTGTTTTATTACAATGAACTTTGGGCAAGTAGGGAGCATCATACACAGTTTTCTAATATTGAAAAAGCAGCGGCATTAGAAAATATAAATTCATCCCAACAAAAAGCCATTGATTTTATTGAAAAAGCTGATTGGATTTTAGTAACCCTAGGCTCAGCATTTGTATATGAGTGGAAAGATATGGTAGCAGAAAATAATTATGAAAATGTAGCAGCCAATTGCCATAAAATACCAACAGATAAATTTAATAGACGGTTAACCGAACCCGAAGAAATAAAAACTGTTTTACAAAAAATGGAAGCCACTGTAAGGCAAATAAATGCTACCGTAAAATTTATTTATACCATTAGTCCTGTACGCCACTTGCGTGAAGGATTCGTAGAAAACAACAGAAGCAAAGCGGCGCTTATACAAGCGGTACATGCCCTTACCAACGATACCAACGTTTTTTATTTTCCCGCTTATGAATTGGTAATAGACGATTTAAGGGATTATCGTTTTTTTGCTGAAGACCTTGCACACCCTAACTATGCTGCAACTAATTATGTGTGGGGAAAATTTGTACCAACTGTTGTGGATGAATTTTCTCAGCAGTTAATGGAAGAAATAAATGACATAAATGCGGCCATGAACCATAAGGCTTTTAATCCAAATTCGGAGGCTCATAAAAAATTCTTGGCTACCAATTTTAATAAAATCACTAAAATACAAGTGAGATATTCCTACATAAATTTTGAAGAGGAGATTGCATATTTTAAAAGTTAGTTTTTATGCTTTCATTTTTTCTAAAATTATCATAGCCTTTTCTGCATCTTTTTTATCTACAAAAATATGATCATGATAAAAGGCAGCAACCACATTGCAACTTATATTTTCTTTTGCTAATGCAGTAGAAAAGGCAGCTGTAAAACCTGATGCTGCCAAGGATGAATATGCAGTAAGTGTAATCCAAGCGGCTATAAATGAATAGGGTAATGCTAATATATCAGCCGTTTCTTTTTGTATAATCAATGTAGTGCTTTCGTTTTCTTTAAACAACATCAGCACATCTTCTATATTTACCTTATCGGTTGTGGTACAAAAAACATAATCGCCTTCATGTAAAAAAGGTTTCATGGTTTTTAATAGTATGGCTAAATTAGTTTCTCCTGTCATAATGTTTTTTTGAAAAGTATGTATAAAGCCCAAATGCTGAAACCAATGTCCACGCCCCTTCAAGAATTATAAATGGGGCATATTTTAACAGTACAGATGCCAAACATGCTATGCCTGCTCCTACAAAATTCATTGTTAAATAAATCAAGCTATTTTGCTGTATTTTATCAATAAGATTTAAGAAAAATGCTGCTAATAAAATGGTTACGCCAATAAAACCTATCCAATCTGTTGTATTCATAGAAATAATTAATGCTATGTCAAATATAATGTAAGTTTTACTTTCCTTAAATTACACATAAATATAATAGTCGAAAAAATGAGGTGTCTTTTATTGATTTTATTTTTAGTAAGTATTAGTTGCTTTGGTCAAAATAAAAAAAATAGGTTAGTCATTGGCACAAATCCCCTTAGTTTAGTAGAGCCCCATACAGGCCTAAGCATTAGTGTAAGTAAGAACCTATTTAAAAAATATGAATTATGGATGGAAGTAACTTATCTCTTTAATAACCCATATATTATTAATAATTGGA
>JAYSWO010000215.1:0-4668 GCA_043717975.1 Ferruginibacter sp.
CTGTACCTATAAAATTAAAAGTATTATTTGCTACCGTAGTGGCATTTGCTGATAGTAATGCTGTCGAAACTACGGCTAAATCGCCTTTTAAGTTGATAGTTGCAACACCACCATTTGCAAAATTGAAATCTATTGAACCAGTACTATTAATACTCATATCACCATCTACATTTAGGGTAACATTACCAGCTGCATTATTAAGCAATCTAAACACTCTTGTAGAGTTATTAACAAAATTACCCAATACACTCATCGTTGCTGTAACAGCTGTGGTTGCTAAAGTAATTGTTTGGTTATACCCACTTTCAATTATTAAATCTCTACCAATTATAGCATTATATGCACCCTCAGCAAATTTTGGATCACTATTTGCCCTAAATATTAAATCTTGATGGGTTAATTGTTTTGGCGAGCCGGCAGTACCAAATCCTATAGGAATCAATTGCATGCTACCAGAGCCGCAATTTATAATAACATTACCAAAGCATGCGGTAGAAATACCATCTGTATATAAAGAAACATCGTTTGGAGCTTCTAATATTGTCAAGGTTACATTATCTGAAAAAACAACTTCAAAATTAGAATTTTTATGAAATTTTTCCGTTCCTGCCCAAATTCCATTGGTTCTAGAATTGCCATTGGTTTGTTTAAATGTAAAAGTTGCTCCATCTTCTATTTCTAAAGTACCAGTTACGTCAAATGTAACACTACCCTGTCGGTTAAATATTCCACCTGTTTGAACTAATAAACTTCCGAACGTAGCTGCAACCGTGTTTGTATTTAAAATGCCGCCATTAGCAATTATTATATCTTTGTGGGTATTGGTTCCTGCTAAAGTAACTTCATGCCTAATTATTACAGTATTTAAACTACCACTCGTAGGTGGCTGAGTTGGTAAAGTTTGTAGTACCCAAGAACCAGTCACCATTCTTTCCCAAGTAACGGTACTACTTGCTGCTGTGCTAGACCATAAAGCTGTTGATGATCCATTTGCAGTACGCCATGTTCCATTTGCTACTGAACTAATAACATAACTACCACTATTGCCTGTAGACGTTAAACCCGTAGCACTTGCTACCATGGTATATGTTCCATCTATTCCATGAATAACGCTACTAAAAGTTGATACCCCAGACACTGCTGTTGAATTAGCGCCACTAGAAAGTGCAGCGGGTATTGAGCAGGATAAGGTTATATTATTAGCGAAATCAAAATCAGTATTGGCATTTACATCAATTGCTCTAACCGTAATAGCTGGACTCATAGCAATTCCATTTGTTGCTCCACTCGGTCCCTGTAAAAATGCCAACCTATCAGCTGTTACTTCTATCCTGTTTATATCACCCGCTGTATTTTCTGATATAGCTCCGCCTGCATTTAGTGCAGAAAATAAAGAAGAAGTACTTCCACTTGCAGCAGTAGCGGTAGCAATTGTAAAAACCATTTTTTGGTTGTCAGTAACAGCTGTATTAAATGTAACTCGTAAGTTTAATGACAATGTACCATCATCTGCACAAGTTACATTTGCCCCACTTAAACCACTAAACGTAATAGGGGAAATACCACTTACTGCAACTGTAGCAATAAATGTAGTACCATTAAATAAAGCTGCACTTCTAATATTGGCAACATTTGTAACACTGAAAGAAATGCCTGTAAGTATGGTAGGCAAAACATCTGCGTCGGAACCTGCAGCACCTCCATCTCTAACTATAAAACCCATTACGCCAATACTACCACCAGCACCACTTCCTGTATTAGAAATAGTTACAGATTGATAATTAGAATAACCAATATTAGTATTTATACTTGCAGTAGATGCACTATTAAAAACAATATCGGATAACGAAGAAGGCTGAGCAAGTGTGGTGCAATTTGTAGACGGAATTGTGGCAGCAATCCGATAATTATAGGTAGCCGCATTTGTTCCATCCCAATTAAAAGGAATAATACTATAAAAATAATTTGTAGTAGCAGTTAAACTTGTAATAGATTGGGTAGTAGCAGCGGCACTATTTACCACAGCTGCAACTGTAGCATCACCAATTGTTGCTCCAATAATGTAAGCAGTAGCATCCGAAGGTGTACCTGTAGGTGCACTTCCATTTTTTTGTAAAATAATATATCCGTTGCCTGCCGTGGTGCTAGCTGCTGCAAAACTTACATCTATCTGATTGAATGCACTAGCATTACAATTAAATGTGGTTGCATGACTTGTAGGCTCTGTACTCAAAGTAAAGATAGACGAAGATGGCGGACTGCTGGTATTATAGCATTCTCCTAATGTATTGTATTCATATGCTGTAGCTGTATATTGTGTACCAGCTGTAAGACCAGTGAGTGGCCCTGCACTTGTGCCTGCACTTCTAAACACAACTCTATTATTGGTATTTATTTGTGCGGCAGTAGCCCAAGCTAGACTTGGGGTATATGATGTACCACTGGTTGGAGCAAGTAATGCTTGAGCAGTAGGTCTTACTACTAGCATGGTACCATTGCCGTTTCCTGCTGTCCAGTTTGCGGAAAAACCATCTGTTGTTTGGGTTGAAGTTGAGAGCAAAGAAGTTTGTGTTGTTGGTGGAGAACAAGAGGCAGTAAAAGCTGCTACTAAATTGAAATTGTCAATTCCAATACCTTGAGAATTTCCTCCTGTTGTATTAAGATTCCACCTTAAATAAATATCTCCATTTGTGGCAATATTTAAACCCGTAATAATTATTCCCGATCTTGATATTACACCCGTATTCGTTGCACTTGGTACCCCAGTAGGTGCATAATCATATGAACTAGTTCCAGTAGGAAGAGATGCTGCAGCAATATCTCCTGCGGGAATTGATGTCCAAGTTGAACCATTTATTGAATAAAAAAAAGTTAAAGAAGCAGCAGCCGAATTTATTCTATATCTTTCTAAATCATAATCAATAGTAAGGGAGGTTAGATTACTTGTATTTGTATTTCTAAACCATGCCATTACACTATTTGGGCTTGCAAAACCACCTGATGTCATAGCACCCAATGCTCTATCGCTTGCACCAGCACCCCAGTTATAAGTACCTCCAGCAACAGGAAGACCAGTTGAAGCCTGTTGTGTTACAACAGTACTTCCAGCAGCCCAAGTTGGTGTTGCAGTTCCTTGAATTCTCCAATTTGTTGGTAGATTTAAAGTAGCAGCCATCCCGTCAAAATTCTGTGTAATTACAGTTGTATTAGGAATATTTACCTGCCCCCACCCCTTCACCCCACTCCCCACCAACACCAACACCATCACAACCATTTTCAAAAAACCAACAAACTTGCCCTTTGGGCTTGTGTAGATATTTTTCATATGTATAAATTCTAAAAATAAAAATAGCAATGTAGGAAGCAACCTGTAGGGGTTGCTCAGAACATTGCAATTAATTCAGTACAAAAGTACCCATTATAATACAATAGACATATTATTATTGTGTTAAGTTGCCTGCGCTTTCGCACAAATTATTAACCATATTAGGGATTGTATATACATATGAATATAAATAATTTGTAACACATTATAAATGAATACAATACTTAATTTTCAAACAGTCATTATACATGCCTTTACTATATAACATGGTTTGTAACAATCACCTATATATAAAATAATATACTAAACATGTATATTAAGTGGCCCGGCATGTTATCTAACTAAAAGGGTATGTCGTTTATAACATCGTATTAGCCCTTATTTTTTTTCTAACGCAGCATTGTAGGATATGGATTAATGGACTTTCTATAACAGCCATACACACTAGATTTGCATAGCGATGAAAAAATTATTTTAACGCTTAAATATTAAACAAAACAAATTTTACACCAAACAAATAGGCATACTATGTTTCAAATACACAACCACCGTTTATTTACTTTAACATAAAGGATTACATATTTTACCCATCTCAAAACTTCGAAAAATTGGTAGTAGTTTACATTATACAATGTGGCCTAACAAATTAAAAAAGGCAAAGCGTATTGATTTTTTTAAAACAGGTTATCCAAGTATAAAGTGATAAAAAACCATTTTTCGTTTTATATAAACTATTATAAAATATAAATTACATAAATAATTATAAATCAATTAATAAAAATTGTTATACTATTTATAAAACAAGAGAAATTTTACAGTATTTCACTCCTAAAAATTTACTCTTTAGGACAAAATGGCAATCTCTAAATAATACTAATCAATAAAACTCATTAAACATTTAAAATCAATATTTAATATTAATAATATTATTTAAAATATACAAAAAAGCCACTTTCTTTTTTTGAAAGTGGCTCTAGCCTATTATAAAAAACTTTTGGAGGCTTATCTTAAAGCTTTGGCTAATTTACCAGAAACGGTATGATGGTTTTAACGCCCGTTTTATTAACGACTATTGCATAATAACTACCTTTTGCTAAATTCCCTATATGTATTGTTTTCAAATAATTGATACCTGTTACCTCTATATTTAATGCATGTATTTGCTGTCCAGCTTCATTATTAATTTGTACTGAGTATTTGCCTTTCTCTTTGTTGTCTACATGTAGGTTTACATTTCCTCCATCCACAGGGTTTGGATAGATACTCATTTTTGCTGCTGCATGTATGGCTACCTCATTTACTGCCCCTACCATGGCAATGGCCGTGTATTTGTTTGTACCATT
>JAYSWO010000216.1:0-4665 GCA_043717975.1 Ferruginibacter sp.
ATGGCCTTTTGCTGTAGCACCTGCAATAAAATCACCTTTCATTTTATCCAAGGTTTTTCTATCTTTTTTACCCATGGCTTTTCGCAAAATATCTGCTTGGCCTTTACTAAAACCACCTAGCTTTTGCGATAGTAACATCACCTGCTCTTGATACACTGTAATGCCATAAGTCTCTTCCAAGTATTCTTGCATTTCTGGCAAGTCATACGTTACTTCTTGCTTTCCATTTTTACGTGCAATAAAGTTAGGTATGTATGCCATTGGTCCGGGGCGGTACAAGGCGTTCATGGCTACAAGATCACCAAATTTATCTGGCTTTAGTTCTCGTAAATATTTCTGCATACCTGGGCTCTCAAACTGAAATGTAGCATTTGTATCTGCTTGTCTATAGAGTTGATATGTTTTTTCATCTTCCAATGAAATATCATCTATCACAATGGTTACACCATGCTGTTGTTTAATAAGTGCCAAGGCCGTTTTTAAAATGCTCAAGGTTTTTAAACCTAAAAAGTCCATTTTAATTACACCAGCTTCCTCAATAGAATTTCCTTCTATTTGCGTAAGCCACAAGTCACTTTCTTTGGAAGTGGCTACAGGCAATAGTTCTGTAAGGTCTTTTGGTGCAATGATGATGGCAGATGCGTGTATACCTGTGTTGCGTACAGAGCCTTCTAATTTTTCTGCTTCTTTTAAAACCTTTGCTAGTTCATCGTTTCCATTATAAAATTCACGCAGTTTTTTTATTTTTTCTACATCATCGGGTTGTAGCTGTTCTTTTTCTTCAAGTGATTTTTCGCCACCCTTTGTAGATTCTTTTATTGTTATTGGTGCCTTTAACAATCGCTTCAAATTCATTCCTGGTTTTTCAGGTACAAGGCTAGATAATGCACGACTTTGTTGCAGAGGTAAATCCATTACCCTAGCCACATCTGCAATACTACTTTTAGCAGCCATGGTGCCATACGTAATAATTTGTGCTACTTGGTTTTTACCATATTTATCCACCACATAATCTATTACTTTTTGGCGGCCTTCATCATCAAAATCGGTATCTATATCGGGCATGCTCTTACGTTCCGGATTTAAGAAACGCTCAAAAAGCAAATTGTATTTTATGGGGTCTATGTTGGTAATGCCTATGCAATACGCCACCGCACTTCCTGCCGCTGAGCCTCTACCTGGGCCAATGAATACACCTATCTCACGCCCTGCACGTATAAAATCACTCACTATTAAAAAGTACCCTGCAAAGCCCATTTCTCTAATAATACCTAGCTCAAATTGTATGCGTTCTTCTGCGGCGGGTGTAAGTATTTGATAACGGTTTTTTGCTCCGCTCCATGTTAAATGTGCAAGGTATTCATCCTGTGTTTTAAAATTGGCTGGTACCGTAAAATGGGGGAGAAGTATATCTCTTTTTAAATCTAATAAATCTATTTTAGAAATTACTTCATTGGTGTTGTCAATGGCTTCTGGTAAGTCTTGAAACACTTCTATCATTTGCTTTTGCGACTTCAAAAAAAACTGATCATTGGGAAATGCAAAACGTTTTCCTTTGCTGCTAAGATCATCATCTCCATGATCACGAGATGCAGGTGTACTTTGCTTTTCGCCTGTGTTTATGCAAAGTAAAATATCGTGCGCATTAAAATCTTCTTGTTCTACATAATGCGTATCGTTGCTCGCAATAACTTTTACATTGTACTTTTTTGCAAATTTTAATAGTACTTGGTTTACTTTGTCTTGGTCTGGTATACCATGCCTTTGCAACTCTACATAATAATCTTCTTGAAAAATATTAAGCCACCATTTAAATTCGTTTTCACCTTCTTCTTCACCCTTTTTTAAAATGGTTTGTGGTACAAGTGCACCCAAGCAACATGTAGTGGCAATAAGCCCTTCGTGGTATTTATGTATAAGCTGCTTGTCTATACGTGGGTACTTGCTATACATGCCTTCTATGTACCCAAGCGATGTAAGTTTTACCAAGTTTTTATAGCCCACATCATTTTTTGCCAACAAAATTTGATGGTTGCGTGGGTCTCTTTCTTCCTTGCTAAATGTCTTTCTTGTTCTATCTGTAGTTATGTAAAACTCACAACCTACAATGGGTTTTACTTTTAGTGTGCCATCATCATTTTTATGTTTGTACGCTTCTTTTACAAATTCGAAAGCGCCAAACATATTACCATGGTCACTTATGGCAATTGCAGGCATATTATCTGCAATGGCTTTTTTATATAAATTTTGTATAGATGCAGCACCATCTAATAAAGAAAATTGTGTATGTACGTGTAAGTGAGAAAAATTCATAAGGGTTCAAGGTTCAAAGTTCAAGGTTCAAAGTTCAAAGTTGAAAGTTCTTAATCTGTTCCGAAATTCTCTTAATTTATAAACGCTATGGATGTAACACCAACAACGGCCAATTGTTTAGAGGTGGGTGGGATACCCAACACATCAAAAATCTTGAACTTTCAACCTTGAACCTATTACGGCAAATATCGTCTTTACCTAGCCGACTTTATTAATGGTTTTTCCACACACAAATATGCATGTTTAACAAATAAATATTTTAAGTTACATATTCTGAAAAATATTTTGCTTAATTTGCCAACTTTAAAACAAGAACCCAAGCCAAATGCTAACAATGAAAAAGATATTATTTTCTACTTTATTATTTTCAATGATTTCGATTACAAGTTTTGCACAATACCCATCTTCTAAAATGGTTGTACTGGTAAAAGGCGGAAAAGTAAAACTGAATAAGAAAGATGTGAGTAAGGAGTGGAAACTATCCACCTTTACAAATGTAATTGATACATTTTCAAGAAAAAAAGAAGGTACTAATAGAGTGCATACTTATGACCCAATTGGTATGGTTTTGTTTGAGCCAAGGGTATCTGGTGGTATTGTATCTGAATTTCAATTGTATTTAGATGGAGTAGAAGCCAATAAAATTGTGCCTAAAGAATTTTATGAAGGTAAACTAACTATTGAAAAAACAGACATTACCCGTAATACGACCATTGATGAGATTCGTAAAAAATTAATAGATTATAAAGAAACTGAAAGTGATGAAAACGATAAGTATCGTTTTTCCAAAGATGGTGTTTATATTTATTTTTTGTATAACTCTAACAAAAAATTAAGCAAGGTTACTTTTGGTAAGGATAAGGTAAAAGCTTAAAAATTAGGTCTTTAAGTTTTATAAGTGGTTACAAATCAATTTTATATGTTAAAATGCCGTTTCACCACACTTTTTCCCTTACTTTTGCGTTTTAGAAAAAATAGCATTTTATTATTAATCTGATGTAGGACAAGATTTATAGCAAGGAAAAGACCACAAGAAAAGCAAGGAATTATAGAAGCACAAATAACAAAAGAAAAGAGTCTTATACGTGTAAGCCCCAATTTTACGTATGAAGAAAAACTTACTGCTTGTTTCTGTTGCGCTAAGCGTTTTTACAGTTACTTCATTAACTTCTTTGGCACAGCCAAAAAATGATTTTTTAAGGGATAATTATGCTGCTGTTTATAACTCAAGTTATATAAAAGTGGCTTCTCGAAATACCTATTTTAAAAATACAACTAATGCGATTGTAGAGTTTACTACTGAGCAATGTAGTCCTGTACAATTTAAATTTGCACAATTATTAGATAGAGAGGTGGAAACACTTACCAATACTTATTTATTTAATTTCATAGACGAATGGTGGGCGGTTAGATATCGTTATGGCGGTACCACTATGCGTGGTGTAGATTGTAGCAGTTATACTGGTCAATTATTGTATACTGTTTATGGTACAAGCATGCCTCGCACGGCTCGGGAACAATATAGAGTAACTTCTCGTTTGCGAAAAGACGAATTGCAAGAAGGCGATTTGGTTTTCTTTAATACAAGAGGAGGGATAAGTCATGTAGGTGTTTACTTGAGCGATGGTTATTTTACCCATTCTAGTTGTAGCCATGGTGTTACGATAAGTAACTTAAATGAAACATATTACAGTAGAAAATTTATAAGTGGAGGAAGGGTAGTGGAACAGCAGAAATATGAGATTATAGAAGAAGAACCCGAAATTCTTCAATCTGATTTATAAACAATAACAATTATTTTATAAAGCTTCAACTGAAAAGTTGAGGCTTTTTTATGTTAATTTTTTAAGCAAATGCAGCGTTTCAATAAATTTTTTTGACTTTATTGTTAAGTAAATGTTATTTTATTCCAATTTTATCCTTACTTTCAAGCACTTATTATTAATCAAACAAATTTTATGACAAAACAAATCAAGAAAATTACAGCGATGATGGCAACTGCTGTGTTTGTAGGATTATTTCCTATGCTGGCATTTGCCCAAAAAGACATTACAGGAAAAGTAATGGACTCCGAAAAAGATAAGCCCTTAGAAGGTGCTACTATCTTTGAAAACATAAGTAAAAACAGTACAGTTACTAGCCGTGACGGTAGTTTTACCTTAAAAGTAGCCAATAATGCAAAAACGGTTACCGTTTCTTATGTTGGTTATGGTACAAGAACAGTACAAATTACTGGTTCGGAGTTAGTGGTAAAATTATCGGAAGATTTTTCTAAATTATCGGAAGTGGTTATTACAGGTCTGGCTACAAGTATTAAGCGTTCAAACTTAGCAAACTCTGTGGGTACCATTA
>JAYSWO010000217.1:0-11809 GCA_043717975.1 Ferruginibacter sp.
TTGCTTACTCACCAGGAGTAGCAGAACCTTGTAAAGAAATTGCTCAAAACCCTGATGATGTTTTTAAATATACTGCTAAAGGAAATTTAGTAGGTGTAATAACCAATGGCACCGCTGTGCTAGGGCTTGGCAATATTGGCCCTGAAGCAAGTAAGCCAGTAATGGAAGGCAAGGCAGTTTTGTTTAAAATTTTTGCAGATATAGATGTGTTTGATATTGAGATAAACGAAACAGATCCAGTAAAATTTGTAGAAATTGTAAAATCATTGGAACCTACTTTTGGTGGGATCAATTTAGAAGATATAAAAGCACCTGAATGTTTTTATATAGAACAAGAATTGAAAAAGCATTGTAAGATTCCGGTGATGCACGATGACCAACATGGTACTGCCATTATATCTTCCGCAGCATTGCTCAATGCATTAGAATTACAAAAGAAAAAAATAGAAAAAGTACATTTTGTTGTAAATGGCGCTGGCGCTGCTGCTACGGCATGTATGCGTTTGTATATTTCGCTTGGTGCAAGGCCCGAAAATTTTATTGTGTTTGATAAAGAAGGCATACTACACAATGGCAGAACGGATATACCGGAATTGCAACAACCATTTACAAGAGATAAAAAATACAGTACTTGGGATTTGGCAAAAGCCATGAAAGATGCCGATGTGTTTCTTGGCTTGAGTGTGGGAGATGTGGTTACAACGGATATGGTAAAATCGATGGCTAAAAATCCAATTGTTTTTGCCATGGCTAATCCGGTGCCTGAAATTATGTACGATGTAGCCAAAGCTTGTAGAAAAGATTTGATAATGGCAACAGGTAGAAGCGATACTCCAAACATGGTGAACAATGTATTGGGTTTTCCATATATTTTTAGAGGTGCATTAGATGTAAGGGCAACAAGTATTAATGAAGCCATGAAACTAGCGGCAGTAAAGGCGTTGGCAGAGTTGGCAAAAACACCAGTACCAGATATTGTAAACCTTGCGTACAATGAAAAAGCACTTTCTTTTGGCGAAGATTATATTATTCCAAAACCATTAGACCCTCGTTTGCTTGCAGCCGTAGCGCCTGCAGTTGCAAGAGCTGCTATAGAGAGCGGTGTAGCTAGAAAAATCATTACAGATTGGGACGCCTACGAAATAGAAATGAACAGCAGACTTGGTTTAGACAATCAATTGAGTAGGGCCATTGGAAACAAAGCAAGGCAAAATCCGAAACGTGTTGTGTTCGCAGATGCAGAAAACTCTAAAGTATTAAAAGCGGCGCAATTGGTATTGGAAGAAAAAATTGGTTTCCCAATATTGCTTGGCAATGAAAAAAGAATCAGACAAATAGCAGAAGACAATGCGGTGGATTTAGAAGGTATGCCCATCATCAACCCACAAGATGATGATACAGAGGAAATGCGTAAATCTTTTGGAGATATATTTTTTGAAAAAAGACAACGCAAAGGTTTTAACCATTATGAGGCTTATAAAGCCATGAAAGATAGAAACCACTTCGGTTGTATGATGGTGGAAACAGGTGTGGCAGATTGTATGATTAGTGGATTAAGTAGAAATTATCCAGATACCATTCGCCCCGCATTACAGATAATAGGTACAGATCCTAGTGTGAAAAAAATAGCTGGTATGTATTTATTATTCACCAAAAGAGGGCCATTGTTTTTAGCAGATACTACGGTGAATTTTAATCCAACCGCAGAAGAATTAGCAGAAATAACATTGATGGTGGCAAAAGAAGTAAGGCAATTTAATTTGGTGCCAAAAATAGCCATGCTATCGTATTCTAATTTTGGAAGTAGCAATTCACCAGAGGCTAAATTGGTGCAAAAAGCACATGATATTGTAAAAGAGAAAGAACCCAATTTAATTTGCGATGGAGAGATGCAAGGAATTTTAGCTTTTAATAAAGATATTTTAAAAGAAAACTATCCTTTCTCAGAATTGGTAAATGGAGAAGTGAATACACTTATTTTTCCAAACCTAGCAGCAGGAAATATTGCGTATAATTTATTGCAAGAAGTAGGAGGTGCAGATAGTATTGGACCTATATTATTGGGATTAAACAAACCAGTACATGTATTACAATTGGGCAGCAGCATTCGTAGTATTTTTAACATGGTGGTAATAGCCGTAGTAGATGCACAAGCAAAAAGCAAAAACAAAGAAGCAACATTGCCAGCTACGCAAGATGAAATAAAAAAACACAGGTGGTGGAAGAGTAAGCGAAAAACGGTGGGGTAGTGGGAGTTTGCAGTTGGCAAAATGCAGTAAATAAAAATGATACTAAGTTTACCAATTAAAGTGCTTATTGATTCGGCGTCTATCGTCCATTTCAAAAGCATGTCGAAATAAAAAAATTAAATTATAAATGAATTTTCTTACACACTTTGGTAAATATGTACTCATGCTAAAAGGCATGATTGCAAAACCAGAAAACGCCAAAGTATATTGGAAAGAGTTTATGCTGCAATGCTCAGACATTGGCATTGGCTCAATCGGCATTGTATCTATTGTATCTGTTTTTATGGGTGCGGTAAGTGCTGTGCAAACGGCCTATCAGTTGGTTAGCCCGCTTATTCCAAGTTCTACGATTGCACAAATTGTAAGGGATACCGTTATCTTAGAATTTTCTCCTACGCTTGTTTGTATAGTACTTGCTGGTGTGGTAGGTAGTAAGATAGCGAGTGAGCTTGGCAATATGCGGGTGAGTGAGCAAATAGATGCGCTAGAAATTATGGGCATCAACACAAAAACTTATTTGGTAATGCCTAAAATAGCTGCTGCATTGTTAATGATTCCATTGCTAGTCATAATATCTATGGTACTTGGCATATGGGGTGGTAGGCTAGCAGGCAATGCTTCAGGAATATTATCGTATGATACTTTTGATAGGGGATTGTTGCAAGAGTTTAAAGCTTTCAATGTATGGTTTGCGTTGATAAAAGGATATACGTTTGCATTTATCATAAGCTCTATACCTGCATACTATGGCTACCATGTACAAGGCGGTGCATTAGAAATTGGCAGGTCGAGCACAAAAGCCGTAGTGGTAAGTTGTATAATGATATTATTATCTGATTATATGCTTGCAGCATTGCTACTTTAATATTTACTTATATAATTTTCATGATAGAATTTAGAAAAATAAAAAAAAGTTTTGGAGATAAAGTAGTATTAGATGGTGTAAGCCATATAATGGAAACTGGAAAAACAAATCTGATTATTGGCACGAGTGGAAGCGGGAAAACTGTTTTGCAAAAATGTTTGGTGGGTTTGTTTGAGCCAGACCAAGGGGAGATTATTTACGATGGAAAAAGTTTTACAGACATGACACAAGAAGATCGCATGCAGCTTCGCCAACAAATTGGCATGCTGTTTCAAGGGTCTGCATTGTTTGATAGTATGACGGTAGAAGAAAATGTAATGTTTCCACTAAATATGTTTACGCATGATAACCATGCAAAAAAATTGGAAAGGGTAAATCAAGTATTGGAAAGGGTAAATTTGATTGGTGCTAATAAAAAATTTCCTTCTGAAATAAGTGGTGGTATGAAAAAAAGGGTAGGTATAGCAAGGGCAGTAGTGCTAAATCCTAAATACCTTTTTTGCGATGAGCCCAACTCAGGTCTTGACCCAGTAACATCGATGGTGATAGATAAATTGATAAGAGAACTTACGATTGAATATAATATTACCACCATCGTAAACACACACGATATGAATAGCGTGATGGAAATAGGCGACAATATTCTTTACATGGTGCAAGGCAAAAAAGAATGGACAGGCAATAGCAAAGACATTATCTTTTCTGACAACAAACAGCTCAACGAATTTATTTTTGCATCAGAGTTTTTGCAAGATGCAAAGAGTATGCGAATGCTGGAAGCACAAGGAAAAATCGATATTGACAAGTTGAATAAAAGTTAATTATTACATTAGCAATATCAAAATTTTATGCTTATCCCAATGCTTGGTTTAAATCATTTTTTAAATCTTCTACAAATTCAATGCCTATTGAAATGCGTATTAAATTATCAGGGCTAACAGGATGATTGCCTTCTGCACTACGTCTGTGCTCTACCAAACTCTCTACACCGCCAAGGCTGGTGGCATGTTTAAATATGAAAAGTTTGCTTGCAAAGTTTAATGCATTTTGTTTGCCTCCTTTTACCAAAATAGAAATGATGCTACCAAATCCATTTGTCATTTGTTGTTTTGCTATTTCATGGTTTGTATGCGATTCCAAGCCTGGATAAAATACTTTTTCAATTTGTGGGTGCGTGGTTAAAAAATGAGCAATCGTAAAAGCATTGCTACACTGCATACTAAAGCGTAGTGGAAAAGTAGCAAGGCTTCTATTGAGCAGCCAACAATCAAAAGGGGAAGGCACAGCACCAGCTGTTTGTTGGTATGCTCTAATATTGTTGCTAATATCGTTATTGTGATTGGTACAAATAATACCACCTAAAATATCAGAATGGCCACTAAAAAATTTTGTGGAAGAATGCATTACAAAATCTACACCCATTTGAAGCGGTTTTTGTAAAAGTGGTGTGGCAAAAGTGCTGTCACAGGCTGTAAGTAAATGGTTCTTTTTAGCAAGTGTTACAATTGCCTGTAAGTCGGCAATTTTTAATTGTGGATTGGATGGGGTTTCTATCCATATTAGTTTTGTATCATTATTAATACACTTTTCAATGTTGTTTATGTCTGTCATATCTACTTCATCAAAAGCTACCTTCCATCTTTTAAAAAATGTATCAAGTAAACTTCTTGTACCATGGTAACAATCATCTGGTATAATAACATGCATATTGGGCGATAAAATATTTTCGAACAATGCATTTACAGCAGCCAAACCTGATGAAAATGCAATGGCTGTATTTGCCTCTTCAATAGCTGCAATTTTATGTTCTATCACATCTCTATTTGGGTTGCCGCTTCTTGTATAATTGTATGCACTATGGGTACCATCTGTTTTTCGTTGAAATGTGGTAGATAAATGTATAGGCAGTATTACGTCTCCCAATCCTTCTTCGTTTTTTTGTCCAGAATGTACGGCTATCGTTTGTATATGCTGTTTATGATCGTTCATTATTATTTGAGCTTTTATTTTGCTAATGTACAAAGTAATTGCTTGAATGAAAATTAGGATTTAGTTTAATGAGCTCTGAAGGGGCATAACATTTATTTGTTTTGATGAGTTTTTAATTTATAATTCGTACTTTTTTATTTGCAATCTAAAAATCAGAAGCCCAATCTTCATTAATAAAAAAGAACAATCTATTTTGCATTAGATGTATAAAAAAAGCTTTCTGTTTTACCAGAAAGCTTTATCATAATTATTAAAAAATTTAAAACGTTCGCCTAATCCTAAAATTACAAGTTACATTATAAACCGTGTTTGCAGGAGAGGGTCCTGTTATCACACCAGAAAAATTACCTGCCACATACTGACCTATAGCTCCATACTCTGTTATATTTATACCAATAGGCGTATTTATAGTAGTATTTGTAGGAATCTGAATTGGAGTGAATGACATTAAATTTTGTATACTTCCTTGAGCAATACCAGTTCTGGTAAAACGCATTGTGCCAAAGTTTGAGCTTACATTGTTGGCTACGTAAATAATATAATCTGTATTTGTACCTCCTCCTGTCAGTGTTAAACTGTCTACAGGTGCTGAATAATTATAAGCCGTTGCATTAATAGTATAATTTACAAATTGTTGTATAGATACACCACATGCTTGAATGGTAGGAATGGCATTTGCACCTGCTATAATGGGATAAACAGCCGCATTGCTTTGCTGTGCTGCAGTTGCATCTTCTCCTATTAAAGTAATATTGTTTGAACCGGTACCACAAAGTAATCTAGTAACACTGTAAGTACCTGTATTGCTCAATGCATGTTTTGTAAATATAAAGCCATTTTGTATGATAATAAAACCATTTGTTACTGGGGCGTTGCTACAATTGGTAACGGAACCTGTAATAGTAGAAATGGAAGAAGTTGTAGAAATGGTAACAGCGCCTAGCGATATATTTATATTGGTTGTAGTAAATGTTTGTGAGTGTGAAGCTACATTACAACCATTTCCAAACACTTCTAACAACAACAACGCATTGCTTGGCACGGCACCACTTACATAACCTGATGAATCGGCATAACCGTAAGCAGCCATTAAGGGATTGCTTAATAAAGATATTTTTACTAGCACATTTGGAATTGGCTGCCCACTGCTGTTTACCACTGTACAATTAAACTGTACATAATTTGCAGGCACATCATAATTCCAAAAACTAAAATGGCTCACCTCTCCCACATAATTGTTTCCAGTTTTTGTAGCAGTACCTTCCTGTTTCCATAAACCAACTGCTTCATCAAAATACCATAGTGGAATGGTAGCAGGGGCAGATGCAAGAATGCTGGTAGGGATTGTCATTGTCATAGTAGCTTTTTTGCCAGTTGCTATTTGCAATAATTCTCCACTAGTACCTGTAAGTTCTACAGCTGCCATACCATAGGTTGTAAGCAATTGTAAATTGCCTTCGGTATTTAGTCCACGCAAATCACCAGGCATAATGCGATTTAAATCTGTGCTAGTTGGATCTATTTTAAAAGCAATAATATTTACTGTACCAGTGTATGCTGCATTCGTGGTTGCATTTACTACTGCATTTGCGGGAAAGTTTATACTTAAGCCACTTGCCAATGTTATAGCTCCACCACTAGTACCATTTATAGTTCCAGAAATTATTTTTGGTATTAATTTTATTCTAAAAAAAGCGGCTTTATTTGCTACAGCAATAAATGTTTTTATGCCTTTAAAAAAACCTGCTTTCGTTACAGTAACAACAGCCGCATTTTGTATCATTTGCACATTGCGTGCTTCAAAATAGCCATACTTATCTGTCAAAACAGTTGTTGTGCCTATCAATACAGATGCATCTTTTACAGCGGCTTCATTTCCGTCTGTTACAAAGCCACTCACTATGGTTGTGGTTACTTTTGTAGTAAGATCTGGCGGGGTAGTAGTTATTATAGGTTGTGTAGGCGTTTCATCTGTACTTAATGTTTTTTGGCAAGATGTAAAAAACAACATTGTAACAATAGATACAAGGATAAACCTTAAAGTTATTTTTGGAGAAATTGTAGATTGCATAAATAGTAGTTTTTTAATATGATGCTTTGTGTAAATGAAATGCTGCTTTACAAATTATCATTTATCAAAATGGGTATTACATATCTAAACTACAATTCAACCATTCGCCATCAAACTTTACACCATCGTATTTCTTATAAAAATTTATAGCAGGCTCATTCCAATCCAACACTTGCCATACTAAGCCGCTGTATTTTTTTGCTTTGCATTCTTCTATGAGTGTATTCATTAAAAGTTTACCTACACCTTGCCCACGCAAAGCATCGGTTACCAATAAATCTTCGAGATACATGCGTTGCCCTTTCCAAGTGCTATAGCGTATATAGTACAAAGCAAAGGCTACAACCATTTCGTCTTCTCCTAGTGGAGAGGGCAGGGGTGAAGTAGCTACAAATGCTTCCCATACGGGCTTTTCGCCAAAACCACTTTCTATAAAATGTTCCATGGTTACGGTTACAGCATTCGGTTCTTTTTCGTACTCTGCAAGTTCTTGTACGAGTTGCATTATGGCAGGGCAATCTTCTTTGGTGGCTTTGCGTATTTGCATAACTATAATGTTAGCTGTAGCAATCACTACAACGTAAAATAATTGTATTCTTATAAAATAGCTAACGATTAATCAATAAAAAAAAATCGAACAATTAATTATGATCTATCATGGTAAGTTTTATACCATACCCTTTATAAACAAAACTAGTAGCGGTTTTTTGATATTCATAATGTAAAAAATCACGATACACCATCCCAATATCTTTTGCATATATTTCTTGCGAAAAATCTTTGTAAGCAATATTGGTAGCAGGTGTAATGGGCAGATTTGTAGAATCGTTTTTTTGATTTACAGTAAGTGTATTGGCCAAATTAAATGTACCTACTTTCTTAGCAGCACCTACGTTTTCATAAGTATAATCCCAATCTGCTAAATATGCTAAATCTTCTCCAGTAGATGGGTTTACCACCAAGTCAATAGCAGAATTTCCTTTCCAGCTATTGCCATCTGCAATGGGTAGTGTAAGTTTAAAATATTTAAGATTGTTTTCTACAAATTCATATCGGCTACCAGTATTTACACCCATAAATGTATTATCTGGTACAAAATTACCTGCTGGTAATGTACGTATATAGCGCACCATTCTAAATGCCTTACGACCAAGGTTGTCTGTAATTGAATCCATTACTTGGTATTTTACTTCGTAATAACGATGGGTTTCTACAGTGCCAAAACTTCCATACACGAGTGAGTCGAGACTGTATGTGATGTATTTACCTGCTTTTAAAGGCGCATAATCACTGATGGGTACAATTTGTATTTCTTCAGATTGTTTTTTGCAAGCCGCAAAAACAACTACACAAACGGCCATCGCTAATAATTTTTTCATAATATAAAGATATAACTAATTTAAAAAGATGATATTGAAACGCAAAAAGCTGCCTTAAATCTGGAAAACAATTGATGAAACTGCTCGGCAGTTCTTTTAGCCAATAATAACACAAATCTGCACTTATAAATAACCCAGTCGTTGCCATTTGTGTTATTACCTTGCTGTAAAACTTATTTTCCCCTTTGTATAACGCCGCCACCTATCAAATCATTGCCCTCATAAAAAACGGCGCTCTGTCCTGGAGCTACTCCTTTTACATTTTCGTAGAATTTTACGGTCATTCCATTGTCGCTAGCATACAAATTACTCAATGCTCCTTTATCCTTGTATCTTATTTTTGTAATGGCTTCCATACCATCGGTTATGCCATCATATTTCATCCAATTTATGCCCGTAACCCGCATCTCCGTGCGGTTTAGCGCTTCTTCATCGCCAAGCACCACCGTATTGGTTTCGGGTATAATTTCTGTTACAAAAGCCGGTTTGCCAAGGGCAATATCCAAGCCTTTTCGTTGGCCAACAGTATAAAATGGATAACCTTTGTGTGTTCCCAAAATTTTTCCTGTGGTATCCACAAAATTTCCGCCATTTACCCTTTCTTCTAGCCCTTCTACCTTTCTTTTAAGAAAACCACGGTAATCATTGTCAGGCACAAAACATATTTCGTAGCTCTCGCTTTTTTTAGCCAACTCAGGATATCCAAAATCGTGTGCCATTTGGCGTATGGCCGTTTTATGATACGTACCTAGTGGCAATAAGGTACGTTTTAGCAAATCTTGTTGCAAACCCCACAGCGCATAGCTTTGGTCTTTGGTTTCGTCTAATCCTTTACTAATAAAATACCTGCCATTGCTGTGTTGATGCACTTGTGCATAATGCCCGGTGGCTATAAAATCACAGCCGAGCGCATCGGCACGCTTAAGCAATGCACGCCACTTAATATGTGTATTGCACATTACACAAGGGTTTGGTGTGCGCCCTGCAATGTATTCTTCTACAAAATTTTTTATTACAAAGCCCCCAAACTCCTCTCTTATATCTAGTATAAAATGCGGAAAACCATGCTGTACTGCTGCTTGGCGTGCATCGTTAAAACTATCTAAATTACAACAGCCTGTTTCTTTTTTGCCAGTATTGCCACCACCACTTGTATCATAATCCCAGGTTTTCATGGTAATACCCACCACTTCGTACCCTTCCTTGTGAAGCATAAGCGCTGCCACAGTACTATCTATACCGCCACTCATTGCCATTAAAACTTTACCCTTGCTCATGCAGCAAAATTAGTATTTACTATTGAGTAATTGGTATTGAAATGGGGAACTTTTGGTAAAAGGTTTAGGAGCATAAGCCATAGATCATTTATGAACATCAGTTTCCCGCTATACGCTGCAAGCCCTCACTCGTACCTCGTTTCGGGCTTTTCGCTTCTATCGGGGCTAAAATCAACAATAAAACATTTTTCAACTTTTATTATGCAATAGATTGTGCAATTGAAAAAGTATGAACCAGCAATGATACTTTTTAAAATTATCACCGTAACAGTTTCTATACTCAAACATTAAAAAACAATCCATAAATTTGCCCCCATTAACAAATAACAAATAACAAACAACAAACAAACGCCAAACTATAAACAATAAAAAATGGGTCGCATATTTGAAGTAAGAAAAGGTGCCATGTTTGCACGATGGGATAAAATGGCAAAAGATTTTACCCGCATAGGAAAGGAAATAGCCATAGCCGTAAAAGCTGCTGGACCAGATGTAGAAAATAATCCCGCACTTAGAAGATGTTACCTAAATGCAAAAGCCTGCAACATGCCAAAAGACCGTGTAGAAGCGGCTATAAAGCGTGCTATGGGTAAAGATATTAGTAGCTACGACGAAATGGTGTATGAAGGCTATGCACCGCATGGTGTGGCAGTATTGGTAGAAACCGCTACAGAAAATACCACCCGTACCGTTGCCAATGTGCGTATGCATTTTACGAAAGCTAAGGGTGCTTTGGGCACAACAGGTAGTGTAGCATTTACATTTACCCGTATGGGAGAGTTTAAGGTAAAAAACAACAATCTAAATATTGATGATTTAGAATTGGAGTTGATAGATTTTGGCTTAGAAGAAATTGGTGAAGATGCAGATGGCAATATTATTATTCGTGCCGCCTTTTCTGAATTTGGCGTTATGAATAAAGCCATAGAAGATAAAGGTCTAGAGCTGATAAGTGCAGAACTTACCCGCATACCTGGCACTTTGGTAGAACTTAGTGAAGAAGATGCCAACGATGTTTTAAAGTTGGTAGATCATTTAGAGCAAGATGAAGATGTACAGAAAGTGTATCATAATTTGAAGTAGGAATTTGCCGCAGGTGAATACTAATTACATTTTACCCCAGCAAAAACCTAAAAAAAGCAGCATTTTATATGCTGCTTTTTTTATCAATATTGTTGTCTATTATGATAATCAGAGGCTATTTCATCTATCACCTCGGTGTTTGTCCATTTATCATGCCACGGGTTAGATGGTGAACCAAGTGCACTTAATTGATCAAAAGGCACAGCCCTACACAAACCTCTTAGCATGGCCGTTTTAAAACTTATATTCGTTCCATCATAATTTACAGCTCTTGTACCAGTTATTAATTTTCCTAAAGATTTTCCTTTTGTAATTCCCTCTAATACACCCATTATTAAACCAAAAATTAACGAAGAAATTAACCTATCCATTATTCTAAAACCTGAAGAATCATTATCTAATACATCAACTGTAGAAGGGCTTATTAAAGCCCAGACCACGCCAACAACCAATAGTATAATCGCAAAAACAATCAAATCAATAATATAATTTGCAAATCGTTTACCTGTGCTGGCTTTAACATTAAAATTTACGATGGTCTCTTGTAACAGATCTTCATTATTATTTACTTCTCTAAGCATATTTCTTTGATTATTGATAAAAAAAAGCAGTTGCAATACACAACTGCTATATAGATTTCTTCTGTAAAAATTATTTTCCTCCTTTTTCTTTTTCTATTCTAAAGCTCACTTTACATACTACACCCCACGATACAATTTTACCATTTGCTACATGCACCTTTTGGTCTTTAATCCACACAGAATCTATATTTCTGATGGTTTTAGAAACTTCTTTTACAGCTTCTTTTACCGCATCTTCAAAACTATTTTTTGAAGTTGCAATTACTTCGATAACTTTTACTACTGCCATTGGTTGTTGTTTTTATAATTGTGATA
>JAYSWO010000218.1:0-4645 GCA_043717975.1 Ferruginibacter sp.
TGCGATGAATATTGAAGTGAAAAAAAGCGAAGCTTTTAACTTTTCGCCTTAATTAAAAAAAACGTCTTCCCGTCTTTTCGGCAAAAAAAATTGTGAACCTGTCCGCCGAAGGAGGAGCAAAACAAAAAAGTGACTTATTAAAAAAGAAATATAACTTATTGGCATCGGCTTCGACAAGCTCAGCCTGATAACTTTTAAATTCGAAAATTATAACAATGAAAAAAGTATTATTCATAGACAGAGACGGCACATTGGTAATAGAACCGCCCATAGATTTTCAACTTGATAGTTTAGAAAAGTTGGAGTACTACCCTGCTGTATTTCAATACCTGTCTAGCATTGCAAAAGAAATGGATTATGAATTGGTAATGGTTACCAATCAAGATGGACTTGGTACTGCGTCTTTTCCTGAAGAAACATTTTGGCCAGCACAAAATAAAATTATAGAAGCTTTTAAAAATGAAGGCGTGGTTTTTAAAGAAATTTTGATAGACAAATCTTTTCCTGCGGATAATGCGCCTACACGCAAACCACGCACAGGCATGCTTACGCATTACATAAAGGGTAATTATGATTTAAACAATTCTTATGTAATTGGTGATAGAATGACAGATGTAGAGTTGGCTAAAAATGTAGGTTGTAAAGCCATTTATATTTCGAAAGAAAAAACAGATGCTGCCGTTTTGTGTACAACAGACTGGGCTGAAATTTATCGTTTTTTAAAAGCAGAACCAAGGCAAGCAACCGTTATAAGAAAAACAAATGAAACCAATATTGTAGTAACTGTAAACTTAGATGGAACAGGTAAAAGTGTTTTACATACTGGACTTGGTTTTTTTGACCACATGCTTGAACAAATAGCCAAGCATGGCAATATGGACTTATTTGTAAGCGTAAAAGGTGATTTGCATATTGATGAACATCATACAATTGAAGATGTAGCTATAACATTGGGCGAAACATTTTTACAAGCACTAGGCAGTAAAAAGGGAATAGAACGTTATGGCTTTTTATTACCCATGGATGATTGCCTAGCACAAGTGGGTATTGATTTTGGAGGCAGACCATGGTTGGTATGGGATGTCATATTCACAAGAGAAAAAATTGGAGAAATGCCTACAGAAATGTTTATGCATTTTTTTAAATCATTTAGTGACAATGCGAAATGTAATTTGAACATAAAAGCAGAAGGAGATAATGAACACCACAAAATAGAGGCTATTTTTAAAGCCTTTGCAAAAGCTATAAAAATGGCGGTAAATAAAACAAATAATTTTAGCATACCAAGTACAAAGGGAACTTTATGATAGCAATTATAAAATACAATGCCGGCAATATCACGTCTGTACAAAATGCCTTGAATAGACTGGGGTATGAATCTATTATAACAAACGATGAAGAAGAAATAAGAAATGCTGATAAAGTTATTTTTCCTGGAGTGGGAGAAGCAAGCACGGCTATGCAATATCTGCAAGAAAGAAAACTTGATGTATTGATAAAATCCTTAACACAACCTGTATTTGGTATTTGCCTTGGTCAGCAATTGATGTGTGCTTGTAGTGAAGAAAACAATACGACTTGCTTGGGTATTTTTGATGTGGTTGTAAAATTATTTCCTGCAACAGAATTGGTACCACATATGGGATGGAATAATGTAGAAGTCAATAATAGCAAGCTTTTTGAAGGAATAACAGTGGCAGATAATTTTTATTTTGTACATAGCTATTATGCAACGATTAGTGAAAACACGATTGCTACATGCAATTATATTTTACCTTTTAGTGCGGCTATGCAAAAAAATAATTTTTATGCAACACAATTTCATCCTGAAAAATCAGCTGGTGTGGGTGAACGAGTTTTGAGGAATTTTTTGGAAATTTGAACCACAAAGACGCTAAGTAAAAAAGTTTCACAAAGGTTTATTTTAAACCCACAAAGGCACTAAGTGAAGAAGATTTACAAAAAATTATTAAACAATAAATCAATTGAATTTTCTAACAATTAAAAAATAAATAAAACTTTGTGTACTTAGTGAAAAACTTTGTGCCTTTGTGGTTCAAAAAAAATGAGAATAATACCCGCCATAGACATCATAAACGGAAAAGCTGTAAGGCTTACCAAAGGTGATTACGCAACAGAAAAAATTTATAACGAAAAGCCATTGGAAGTGGCAAAAGCTTTTGAAGCAAATGGAATACAATATTTGCACTTAGTGGATTTAGATGGCGCCAAATCGAAGCATATTGTAAATAGTAAAGTTTTATATGACATTGCTACCAAAACAAATTTGAAAATAGATTTTGGTGGTGGACTAAAAACAAATGAAGATGTGGAAGTAGCTTTTGATTGTGGCGCTGCACAAATAACGGGAGGCAGTATTGCTGCAAAAAACACTACCCTATTTTTAGAATGGCTGGAGAGATTTGGAGCAGAAAAAATAATATTGGGAGCAGATTGTTTACATAGAAAAATAGCCACACAAGGTTGGCAAGAAAATTCTGAATTGGATATCATTGATTTTATTAGCAGCTTTGAAAAGAAAAGTGTAAAGTATGTAATATGTACAGACATTAGTAAAGACGGGATGTTGCAAGGAGCGTCTAATGATTTGTATGCAGAAATTTTGCAGAAAAGCAAAGTGAATTTAATTGCAAGCGGTGGTATATCTACCATGGCGGATATTGAAGCGGTAAAACAAATTGGATGTGAAGGGGTGATTATTGGCAAAGCCATTTACGAAAACAGAATTAGTTTAAAAGAATTGAGCACACTATGTTAAAGAAAAGAATCATTCCTTGTCTGGATATAAAAGATGGTCGCACCGTAAAGGGAATAAACTTTGTGGACATACGTGATGCAGGCGACCCAATTGAATTGGCAAAAAAATATGTGCAAGAAGGCGCAGATGAATTGGTGTTTCTAGACATTACGGCCACGCAAGAAAAAAGAAAAACCTTGGCAAGCTTGGTGGAGAAAATTGCCAAAGAAATTAATATCCCTTTTACGGTTGGTGGAGGAATAAACTCAGTAGAAGATGCCATTGCCATTATAAAAGTAGGTGCTGATAAAGTAAGTATAAATAGTAGTGCTGTAAAAAACCCTCAATTGATTACAGATATTGCCAACCAATTTGGCAGCCAAGCCGTGGTAGTGGCCATAGATACAAAGTATGAAAATGATGCATGGTGGGTGTATGTGAGCGGTGGAAAAATACTTACAGGTTTAAAAACCATTGATTGGGCTAAACAAGCCGTAGCTTTAGGTGCAGGAGAAATATTATTAACATCCATGAATAATGACGGCACTAAAAATGGTTTTGCTATTGATATTACAAATGCGGTGAGCAAAGCAGTAAATGTGCCCATCATAGCTTCGGGTGGTGCAGGTGCAAAAGAACATTTTAAACAGGTATTTGAACAAACAAAAGCTACAGGAGCATTGGCTGCAAGTATTTTTCATTTTGGGGAAATACCGATACCTGTTTTGAAAGAATATTTGAGGGAAGAAAATATAGCTATCAGATAAAAATATATTTTAAACACAAAGGAGCATAGGTTCATAGTTTCACATAGAAAAAAATATAAAAATGAATATAGATTTTATAAAAGGAGATGGATTGGTTCCAGCAATAGTGCAAGACTATACAAGCTTGCAAGTACTTATGCTTGGGTATATGAACGAAGAAGCATTTGCAAAAACACAAGCCGAAGGAAAAATAACTTTCTTTAGCAGAAGCAAAAATAGACTTTGGACCAAAGGCGAAACGAGTGGAAACTTTTTACTAGTAAAAGAAATAAAAGTAGATTGTGACAACGACACTATTCTTATAAAAGCAATACCCACAAGTGTTGTATGCCATACTGGTGCACAAACATGCTTTGGTGAAGCAGCTACAAAAGGATTCTTGTATAAGCTGGAAGAAACCATACACAAACGTATAAATGAAAATGATGAAAATTCTTACACGAATAAATTATACAAAAGAGGCATTAATAAAGTAGCACAAAAAGTAGGCGAAGAAGCGGTAGAGTTGGTAATAGAAGCTAAAGACAACAACGATGAATTGTTTAAAAATGAAGCTGCTGATTTGTTGTATCATTTATTAATTTTATTGAAAGCTAAAAATGTGACCTTGAAAGATGTGGAACAGACTTTACAAGAGAGAGTAAAATAAGTTTTCGAAACAGAAAGCATTCTGCTAACTTCTTTTTATGAGCTAAGAGGAAAAGAAATGTATTTTGAAGTAACATCTGGTAAAAAGATACTAGAATATGCTAAAGAAGTTATAAACTATTCAGTAATCAATGTACAAAAAGTAATTTTCAAAAAAATTAAATAACTTTCGGTTTAAAACAAGACATATGAAAAAAATAATTATACTTAGCTTATTATCTTTTGTAACCATGAGCAGCATTGCACAATTAAACAAATACAGAGTAGTAGTAAAATTTGGCAGTATGTGTTGTGGAGTGCCAAGTAATAAGCCATTGTTAGATTATATTACCACATTTAAAAAGAAAAATAAAATTAAAAAAATTACTTGTGATAGTATCGGACCGATGGGGAAAGAGGGAGAATACGATATGGCTTTTACGCTAAAAGAATTGAAGAAAAAACAAGTAGAAATTTTTGTAAAAGAGGTAAC
>JAYSWO010000219.1:0-1832 GCA_043717975.1 Ferruginibacter sp.
GCCACCGCAGGGTTTTGATAATAAAAGAAAATGATGCTCCACATAAAATTTAAAAATAACTGTACCCAATAAAAAAGGTATGCTTTGCTTTTGCTTTCAGTTGCCAACTTGCTATTCCAAACCAAAAAAAATGCAATCCCCATCATGGTATAAAGCATGGTCCACACAGGTCCAAACAAATAATTTGGTGGATTAAATGACGGTTTGTTTAATGTAGCATACCAGCCATTTATTGCTGAAGAGGTAAAATAACCTGACAATCCTCCCACCGCAAGTGGTATAGCAATTGCTATGAGTAATTTTAACAATGGTTTCATCTTATAATTTTATTTGTTCGTGTAAGTTAGCATTAAATTGTACCATTCTTTTTATAATAGGCAATTATAAAAGCGGTTACTTCATCATAACTCAAAATACCCAATGGCTGCTCATTGCTTTGCAAAAATTTATTGTAAAAAAATCTCACTATCGGCTCCGCAAAACTTTGATGCGCCAAATTAAATGTACGCCTTTCTTTAAAATCGGCAATTACTGCTGACAATAGTTTTTTTCTACATTGCATGGCTGCAAGCGTATCGGCAAAATACAATGTACGATTGGCATACGTAAACAAATCGGTGTAAACGGAATATTGTAACAATGTATCTGTAGAAGCAGATGCAGCGAGGTATCCTACAAAATTGGCTTCCATTTCTTTTGCATAACCAAGCTGGTGCGCCACTTCGTGACAAGTAGTAAATGGTTGTGTAAATTTGGGCACAGTTGTATTCACTTGCGCCTCCCCGGTAAAGGGATTGTAATAACCAAGAAAGCCAGTATAATTTCCCAACCATCCCCACATAGATGTTTTAATAGATCGTTTTTCATAATGCAGAAATGGATACTTTTTTTCTACTTGTACATATGCACTATCCGTTTTTAAAAACAATTCTTTATTGGATGGATATGGCTGATTGTTTTGCAATAATATTTGTTTTGAAGCATTTATCTTTTCAATCAATACTTCATTTATCTTTTTTAAATCTTCTACAGAATATGTCTCTATTTTTAAATTGAGTTGGTCTGCTATGCCAATTCGGTTATAATTTATTCCCCAAAAAATATTAAAGATTAAATACACTGTTGCACAAAAAACAAACGTAGAAAAAAGCATGGGCTTTATCGTTTCTTTATAATTAACTCTTCTTTTTTTACTCCACAAAAACCTAGCTAGTTTAAAAAGTTTTATCAATAGAAAAACGACCAAGCCGCCATATAAAAAATCGCCAATGCTAAAAGGTAACCAACCAAAACAAAACCTCAATATTTTTGAAAAACTGGGATAAAAACCCGTTGAAAAGCCATTTTCTACCCTAAATGAATTGCTACTATATATATTAACAGCAATACAACAAAGCAATAAAATACCACCTAAAATCCATTTTCGAATAGCTATCATACCTATAAAATAGTGTTTTACATCCAAAATTGCGGTATTTTATCAAGTAAATGGCATAGAGATAGGTATAATTCAAAAAAAAAGATGTACATTTGCACTCCTTTAAAACGAGTGTAATGGCAAGCAAGAGGATGTATGACATAGCTTTTGTAGGTTTAAAACATGGAGAGCATGAGTTTAACTACGAATTAGAGGATAAGTTCTTTATAGAAAAAGGTGCAGAAGATACTGAAAATATGCATGCTACTGTAAAATTACTGTTAGAAAAAAACAGGGATTTTATGTTGCTAAAATTTCAAACAGGTGGCAATGCACAAGTAAATTGTGACAGATGCGGAAACCTTTTGCAAGTATCGCTTTGGGATGAATTTAATATGGTTGTAAAACTTATTGA
>JAYSWO010000220.1:0-4631 GCA_043717975.1 Ferruginibacter sp.
GTTTTTGGTAAAAGGAACGGAAGTTGCCATAGAGGGTAAATTGGTAAACAGAAACTACACAGACAAAGAAGGAAACAAAAAATACATTACCGAAATACAAGTAAATGAATTATTGATGTTGGGTAAGGCTACAGGGAGTATGGTGGCGTAGGTGAGTGCCTATGGTGCATACATATGGATTAGCATTCTACTTACACTCTCTGCGTATAAGGTTGCACCTTATTCACAGCCCACAGGTTTCACCTGTGGTTACTAAAGGGGAACCACTTCGTGGTTTGGGGCAACAAACTCCCAAGGAGTTACCCTTTAGTAACCATGGGCAAAGCCCATGGAGTGCATGCAGCGCATGCAGAAAACCACAAAGTGGTTACCCAATAAATCATAAAACAAAACAATTACCATGAGCACTTACACGCAGGTATTTTACCAAATTGTTTTTGGAACAAAATATCGTCAGCCTACAATTGATATAAAACACGATAGAGAATTATACAAATTTATTTATGGTGTGATACAGAAAAGAGGCTGTCACTTGTATCGTATAAATGGAATTGAAGATCATATTCATATTTTCTCTGATCTACACTCATCTATATCATTAGCAGATTATGTGAAAGAAATAAAAGTTGCTAGCAATACTTTTATGCGAGATAGCGGGCTGTTTCCGTTGTTTGATGGTTGGCAAGGGGGCTATGGTGCGTTTACATATTCTATAAGAGAGAAGCAAAAGATTATTAATTATGTGGCTAAGCAGAAAGAGCATCATGGTAGGGAAACTTTTTATGATGAGTATAAGCGGTTGCTTATAGAGAGTGGTGTGGAGTTTGATGAGAGGTATTTGTTATAGGGTTGTATCTTCTATCTTGCTGTATAAGGGTGCAACCCTATACAGCAAGCCCACGGGTTGCACCCGTGGTTACTAAAGGGGAACCACTTCGTGGTTTGTAGCAACAAACCCTGAAAGGGTTTCCCTTTAGTTGCCATAGGCGAAGCCTATGGAATATGATGATTGAAAAACCTCTGCTCAACCTAGCCTTGATAGAAGCGAAAATCCTTTTTTTAGGAACGAAAAAAAGATTGCAGCGGATAGCAGGGAAACAAATGTTCATCAAAGAAAAAATGTTCACGCTCCTAAAAAAAGTAATCGGTATTTTTACGACTCTAAATTTTTATTTGCTAAACGTAAATAAAAACCAACAATTTTATAATTAACATGACAACTACAGCCACAATAGAACGCAACGAAGTTTTTGAACTAGCATACCGCTTCGTAACAGAAACAGGCGAAAATATTTTTCTTACAGGGAAAGCGGGGACGGGCAAAACAACTTTTTTGAAATATTTAAAAACACATTGCACCAAAAACATGATCGTGGCAGCACCTACGGGTGTGGCGGCTATAAATGCAGGCGGTGTTACGTTACATAGTTTATTTCAATTACCATTTCACCCATTTTTACCTACTATAAATAACAAAGAAGAGTTGCTAAAAAAAATGAAGTATAATAACCAACGTTTACAACTGCTTCGCAAAATGGAAATTTTGGTGATAGATGAAATAAGTATGGTGCGTTGCGATACGATGGATGCTATAGATACATTACTAAAAAGTGTGCGTAGAAATTACAATACTCCCTTTGGTGGAGTACAATTATTGTGCATTGGCGATTTGCATCAGCTACCACCTGTGGCGCAAAACCACGAGTGGAATATTTTGCAAGAATATTATGCATCGCCATTTTTCTTTGATAGCTTGGCCGTAAAAGAACAACAACCTGTACTTATTGAGTTAAATAAAATTTACAGACAAAAAGAACAATCGTTTGTAGATTTATTGAATAATGTGCGCACCAATAATATGGGTGAGGATGATTTTGAAATGCTGCATGAAAGATACATTGCTGGTTTTAGGCCTGGATACGATGAAAAATATATAACACTTACTTCTCACAACAACCAAGCAAATATTATAAACAACAGCGAAATAGAAAAGCTGATGACACCGCCTTTTATTTACAAAGCCGAGGTGGAAAATGATTTTCCAGAAAGTATGTATCCGGCCGACCCATCGCTATTATTAAAAGTGGGAGCGCAAGTGATGTTTTTAAAAAACGACCCTGTAGAGAAAAGATATTTTAATGGAAAAATTGGCGTTGTTACAAAATTAGAAACCGAAAAAATAGTGGTTGAATGTGATGGAGTTGAAATAAATGTATCGCAAGACACATGGGAAAACAGTAAATATAATTTGAATAGGGCAGATGGAAAACTTGAACAGCAGGTGGTGGGTGAATTTACACAATACCCACTGCGCTTGGCTTGGGCCATTACGATACACAAAAGCCAAGGGCTTACATTTGATAAAGTAATGATAGATGCGGCAAGCGCTTTTAGTAGTGGGCAAGTGTATGTGGCCCTTAGTAGGTGTACGAGCTTGGGCGGAATTGTGCTGCTAAATAAAATTCCACAAAGTGCCATAAAAGATAATGAACAAGTAAATAAAGGGCAGCAAAATCTTACACACAAAGGTTCGCTTGCAGATAGGTTTGAAGGGGCAAGACAAGTGTATACACAACAATTGCTAGAAGAAACTTTTGCTTTTTATGATGTGGAAGATGCTATGTTACAATTGCGTTTTCATATAGATGCAGAAAGCGGAAAACTAAACAATGGTGCAAGAGAATGGATTGCAAACTTGCTACATGAGTTTACTACTGAGAAAATGAATGGCTTAAAATTTATACGACAAATAAATACTTTATTAAAGGAAGAACCAACCATAGAAAAAAACGAACCCCTTCAAAGCCGTATTGCTGTTGGTGCAAATCATTTTTTGATAAAGTTTAATGCGTTTATAGATGCATTGAAAAATCAGCCAATGATAACGGAACATACAGAAACTGCAACAACCATTAATGAACATTTATTAGCGGTAGCCAATGCTTTACATGCCGCAGAATATAATTTACAGTATTGCAAAAAACCTTTTTCTGTAACCACTTATTTGCAACACAAATTAAATTATGCACAAACAAAGTTTAACCTTTCGGTATATGCAACCACCAAAAGAAATACAAAAACAGATTCGCCTAATCCTGAATTATACGAAACACTAAAAAGATGGAGAGATATTATTTGTACAGATGAAAATATTCCAATTTATTTAATTGCTTCTCATGCTACATTAAAAGATATATGCACCTATTTACCCAAAACAAAAAGAGATTTGTTGCTTATAAGTGGTTTTGGAAAAGCCAAGGTAGATAAATATGGAGATGAAATTGTAGATGCTGTGAGCGATTATTGTGAGCGACATAGTATTGACACAAATATTGATGCAAAGAAAGCGGCACCTAAAAGAGTACGAAAGGAGAAAGCAACCGATGAAGAACCTAGGGTAAGTACACAAGATTCTACTTATTATTTATTTAAGGAAGGAAAAACGATAGGTGAAATAGCCATTGCCAGAAAATTAAGCGTTGGTACCATTGAAGGGCATGTAGCTGCTTGTGTAGAAAAGGGTTTAATTGAAATAAAGGAAGTGATGACTACAGAAAGGTATAAACAAGTGAGCATTATTATGAAAGATAAAGGAGAAAAAACATATACGGAAATGAAAGAACAATATCCCAATATTAGTTATGGCGAAATGAGAATGGCTGAAGCGGGTATGAAAATAGAAATTTTAAATTCAACTATTTAAACAAAATGAAAAAGTAAAAGTAGACTGTTAATATAAATATCTTTGTGAAAAGTAAAATTACAACATGAGCACAATACAAGGCAGTATAGCATTTATAAACCATCATAAGGGTTATGCTATGATAGAATATGAAGAAGGCAACAAGAAAAAAACGGTGCGTGCAAGTATTGATGATAAGACACAAAAGGAAATGAAAGAAAAAAAGCTTATTAAAAAAACACATCATTTTATGGTGGGCGATGTGGTAAGTTTTCAAGTAAAATTATCTGATAGAGGTGATAGGATGATGGCAGTGGGCACCACATTTTTATACAACAATGCGCTGGATGTACTTATCAATAAGAGTTTTTTAAACAATAAATTTATTGGCTATTTAAAAAAAGTGGATGATAGTTATTTTGTAAAAGAAATAGACAGTTATTTGTTTTTTCATGTGCCATTTTCGCCTTGGCAAATTGTACCTAAAGAAGTTGACTTAAACGAACAAGTAACTTTTTCGCTCGAAAATGTAGATAAAAAAGAAAAAATATTTGCCTCTCTTTTGAACAATGAATATATACCAGAGTTTGAGCAGGCTGTGAAATTATTTAAAGCTAAAACACCCTTAAATGCTGAAGTGTTTAAGATTACTCCTCATGGCATTCACCTAAACATTATTGGTAATAAAATACAAGCCAAAATCCCTTTTGAAGAAAATGTAAAAATAGGCGATACCATAAATGTATTAATTACTTATTTAGGAAAGAATAAAATTGCCGTAGAGAAAGTAGTTTAAAGAACAATATTTCTTACGGTGCCTCATCTAACCAAACAAGTGTGTTTTCTTTTGGTGAAATATTAAGAATATATCTATGTTCTTTGGTTTCTAAAATAATCAATGGTTCTTCTATATCAAATGAAATGACCGCCCAATAGTATTTCAATTCTA
>JAYSWO010000023.1:0-2484 GCA_043717975.1 Ferruginibacter sp.
GCTAAGTGCATAAAGTCCTTTAAATAAAAAATTGTGGTCGGCAAATATCCGGCTTTTAAACTGCCCGGCAAAATACGATGAATTACCACCGGTTAAAACGACGTTAAAGTTATGATATTTATCGTTATATCTGCCTATAATACCCTCTATTTCAGCAGCCATACCACTTAAAACACCACTTTGCAGATTTGTGCGGGTATCGTACCCAATGAGTGGAAAATTCCATGTTTCTTTTTCTAAAGGCAATAATGCAGTGTAATCGTGCATAGATTTAAAGCGCATATCCATACCTGGAGAAATGCCCCCACCTAAAAATTCGTACTGCTGGTTTATAAAGTTGTAGGTTATACAACTACCAAGGCCTACAATTAAATTATTTTTATTCGGATAAAAATGTACCGCTGCAGAACATAATGCCAAGCGATCAGCACCAATTGTTTCGGGCTTACCCACGGGTGTCGTAAAATTTATTTTTGTGGCTACGGATAATTTATGAAACTGCGTTTTTGCTGCCAAAACCTTTTCTATGGCTTCATTGTGTTTTATTACAGAAGATAAAATGGTTTTTTGTGGATGATATTTTTCAATAATCTTTTCAATGGTTTCCACATCATCATTTTCCAAATAAATGGTTTCTTCCATGCTATCATTGTTAAAAATGGCAGCTTTGCGGCGGGTGTTTCCAAAGTCGAAACAGATGGTGGTCATGAGGGAAGGTTGAAGGTTGTTGAATATTGTTGAAATGTTGTTTTGTTGTTTTGTCTTTGCAACCAGAGACTACTTATTGTTAATTTTCACTTAGCTAATTACCTTCTTGCCAACTGCATTTTGCCCTCTGCCAACTGCTCTTTGCTAACTGAATTTAAACCCTTCCAAATTTTTGAAATGTCCATTTAGTTTTATTTTATTTTTTAGCAAATCCATTTGGCTCATTACTGCAAGTACTTTTACCAAATGTCGTTTTATAAATTCTTGCCTATGGAGTTCTTGTTCAAATGCCAACAATTGGTATTCATCCTCTAACCCCATGCCTGCGTGGTGTGCTATATCAAAGCTACACAATGCCTCATCTGGTTTTTTAAAATCTTTTGATACATTTAAAAAAACGTGCAGTTCTCTAATACTTTCTATCACTTTTTTCATGAGTGGTGCACTACCAATGTATTTTGTAGGTGGGTAGGTTACAATAGCACCATGGTATAATTTATCTGGCAATTCTTCAATTTTTTCTAACATTCTAAAAACAAGACTAGCCTTTGTTTTTATATCCATTTCGCCATTATCATAGCGTTTTGTTATTTCCACAATTTCTACTAGTGTACCATATTCCATTATCTGGTTGTTTAGCACAGTCGGAATTCCAAAAGGTTTTTTAGCTTCAAAGCAATCATCTATTAATTGTTTGTACCTTGGCTCAAAAATGTGTAGGTTCAGTTCTTCGCCTGGGAATACGACGATGGAAAGCGGGAAGAGAGGGATGAAATTGGTCATAATAATTTTCAAAGATAATATATTAGGATAATGAGAAATTGAAAAACTCATTTAGATTTGCAAATTAAACTTATTACTTAAAAACCTTTTATGGATGATGTTAAAAGATTAAATAAAGAACTATTTCATTATCCATTGAAATACTCCATTTGTACAATAGTAAACGACCTTGCAGAGTATGAAATAATGAAAAATAGTTTTATCGAAAAAGGCTTTACACATGATTGCGAATATATCATTGCAGATAATAGTAATGGAAATGTTTTTGATGCTTATGAAGCTATATCTCGGTTTTTAAAAGTTGGAAAGGGAGAATTTCTAGTAATAGTACACCAAGATGTAAGGCTTATAGATGATATAAAGAAGTTAGATTATTGTTTAAAAAATTTGGAAGAAAAAGACAATAAATGGGCGGTTTGTGGTAATGCGGGTGTTGTAGGTTATCATGAACCAATTTTACATATAACACATGAGTCGCATGCAGATTATGAAGAAAATTTACCAAAGAAAATAAAATCTTTAGATGAAAATTTACTTATACTAAAATCATCTAGCAATATAACTATATCCCCAAACCTCAAGGGGTTTCATTTGTATGGTACCGATTTATGCATCATTGCAAATTTTCTAGGATATAATGCCTATGTTATAGAATTTATGGTTTTACACTTAAGCAAAGGAAATATTTCTTCTTTAAAAAAACAGCAACACGAGTTTATTGAGAAATATGGAGAGAAAATGAAAATTGGATACATGCAAACTACATGCACTCAATTTTACCTGAGTAATTCAAAATCTAAAAATAAGCTTTTTAACAGCAGTATATTCTTTTTTGTTTTTAAACAATTTGTTCGATATCCCTTTTTATGGAAAAAATGGGTTAAGTGGGCGCAAAGAAAAAAAAGAAGACTTTTTATTATTTATAACTATCTATTTAAAAAAAATTAAAATTTGTAAGAAAATAAATCACTAAAATATATTAAATAAGTAAAA
>JAYSWO010000221.1:0-1826 GCA_043717975.1 Ferruginibacter sp.
TGGGCATGCAAAATCAGCCAAAGAAGAAGCCACTATTCAAAAAATATTTACGGACGGCTTACCTCAACATTTCGCCTCGGTAAATTCTTTTTACGAAAAATTATATTTATACCAAAGCTACTGCTGGCGGGCTTTTATTTGTCAAAATTTTTTAATGTATTATCGTTATGCGCAAAAATGGGTTGATTTATTTTCCGAAGAGCCATTTATGATTGAAATAGAAACCATGCATTACATAAAAGGGATGCATAATTTAATGGGTGCGCATTTTAATCTTCATAATGCAAAAAAGTTAAACTCAGCTATTGAGCATTTTGAAAATTTTGCTAAACAAGAATTTGTAGTAAACAATGAAAACCATAAAATTCAAACTTTTATTTATCTCTATACAACAAAAATAAATTTACATTTTACCGAAGGTACTTTTACTGAAGGCTTGGCCATGATACCCGCATTGATAAAGCAGTTGGATGAATTTGACATGTATTTGGATAAACATCGGGTACTTATTTTTTATTACAAAATTGCTTCTTTGTATTTTGGAAGCGGCGATAGCAGTACGGCTATAGATTACCTAAACAAAATTATTAATTGGAAAGTTGACCTAAGAACGGATTTACAATGTTACAGTCGCTTGTTACAATTAATAGCACATTACGAATTGGGTAATTATACTTTGATTGAGTACCTCATAAAATCGGTGTATCGTTTTATGGCAAAAATGGAAAACATGAGTATGGTAGAGGAAGAAATTTTTCATTTCCTTCGCAAATCATTTCATGTGGAGCCAAAAGATATAAAACCAGCATTGCAACAATTATTATTAAAATTAAAGGCGCAAGAGCAAAACCGTTTTGAAACCCGAGCATTTGTTTACTTAGATGTTATTTCTTGGATAGAAAGTAAAATTAAAGATGTGCCAGTAGAAAATATTATTAGAGAAAAGTTTTTAGCGCAAAGGGTAAAATAATCTTAATAATTATTGTAATTAAGATTTTCAATTCTTTCACCCTCTAAAAGCAAATGTGTTTTAAACCCCAATAGTTTAGCAGTTTCGATATTATTGCTAGAATCATCTATAAATAAAGATTCTACGATATTTATTTTAGCATCCTTCGCTACAAATTCAAAAATATCTGCATTTGGCTTTCTTAAATGTATTGCATGTGAGTAATATGCTTTGGTAAATAAGCTATCAATTTCTGTTCTGTTTGTTTCTTTAGCAAGGCTGTTGGTAAAATATTCGTGATGAATAGCATTTGTATTACTCAATAAAAAGAGTTTGTATTTTGGAGATAGTGTTTCTAAAAAATTTAAACTTTCTACACGCCAATGGAGTATAATTTCGTTCCAAGCATTTTTTATTTGGCTTGCTGTAATGTTATTATTGCTTAATGAGATGAGTTTATTATAAAAAGCCTCATTGGTTATTTTTCCGGTTTCTAATTTTTCAAAAATAGCATCTGCGGTAAATTGAGAATACATGGCTTCAAAGTTCTCAAACCCAAGCTCAATAAAGGCTCTTTCTGTTTTTTTGTAGTCTATATTTATAAGTACTGCTCCCAAATCGAAGATGATATTCTTTAATTCTGCCATTATTTTGTATTTATATTTTTGCAAATATCCGAATTTGCTTACTTTTGCAATCCTTCTTTAAAAAGAAAGCGCATTTGATTGTGTTTTTGTAAAAAGAAAGGGCCTATAGCTCAGTTGGTTAGAGCATCCCGACACAAGTGTCGGGATTGTCCCAAGTTGAGCGACAAATTAAATTACCTTACCAAATTTGGTAAGTTTGAATAAAAACTTTCTTTTAGAAGAAAGGGCCT
>JAYSWO010000222.1:0-11703 GCA_043717975.1 Ferruginibacter sp.
CACCCTCATTTTATGCCCGAGTTTCAATTTTGAGTGTTTACAATACTTTCAATTATGTAATTTTAGGGAATAATGATTATCTCGGACAACAATAATTAAATATGTATTTTTTATTGATAAACTACTACAAGTTTTGGGTGTTTTGTAGCATCGGGGTGTATGCTAGATGCAAAATTTCTAATATTATAGATAACTTCATTTTGTAATCTTAATATTAAGCCATAATTACCATTTGTTTGCATAGATTCAACCATTGGTTTTACATTAATGTCTATTAAATCTAATGATGGTAAATTTGTGTGTGGAATAAGTACTCCAGTGGATGAGTCCGCAGCTGGTTGAGAAGCCCAAGGCGTAGCAGTTGTCCAGCTTGAATTTAGTCTTCTTATAATCATTGAATTATCTGAGCCTGAATTAGAAGCTCCTGTACCAGGACCATTTAAAGGTGTAGGGTTTGAATACAAACTTAGTTTTGCAGAAACCAGTGTAGCATTTGAAGGAATATTGCTTAAATTAAATTTAAAAGCACCACGTGCTGTTAATGGTACTCCTCCATTTGTCCATGCTTCTGCTACAAGTTCTATTATATGTGCAGAGGCATTTGCGCCTCCAAGTACGGCAAAATTAAACTCATCAGGATTATTATTTGGTTGGATAGTAACCGTTTGTTGTGGAGGTACAGTACTATTAATAACCTTTACCGAAACAGTATCTACCCCAGTATAACCTGCACTATCAATTACAGCAAATTGAAAAATATAGTTACCAGCTATAAGGTTATTAATAGCAGTAATTCTAGCACTAGGGCTTACAATTATCGGGTTATTTGGTCCAGATACAAGACTCCATAAATAACCACTTATTGGTCCGTTGGCAGATGTGCCCGTACCTCGGAGAGTATCTGTATTTATAGGTAATTGTATGGTTTTAGAAGGCCCTGCATTTGCTACAGGTACAACATGCGATGCTGCATTTATTATTTGTGCCACTTCATTTTGGCAGCTCGACATTCCTATTATAGATACTAAGGCAATAAATAATACGTGTAAAAAAAACTTCATACTATAGAACTTTGGTTAGTGTCTCTATATAGACTACTGTTGAGCTAATAATGTTGCCTATTCAAAAATAATTAATGTTTTAGCATTGTAAAATAATGTAAAAAATTATCACATTGGTTAGCAATAAAACAATTTGTAAACTGAATACTATATTTTCGTGAAATAATTTACACATAACCTAAAACTATGGGAGATATAAGGCGGCAGGGTATAAAAGGTGCTATTTGGGTTTATGTGGGCTTTTTCATAGGAGCTATATCCACTTACTTCTTTACCTATAAGCATTGGTTTACACCAGAACAATATGGTCTTACAAGGTCGTTATTAGAGATTGGTATTTTAGTATATGCGTTCTCAACCATTGGTTCTTCTTTTTACCTTTATAAGTTTTTCCCCTATTATGAAGATAATCTAGAAAAAAAAGACAATGATTTACTGGGGCTTTCGCTAAAAATATCTTTTATCGGTTTTATTATTACCATTTCGGCATTATTACTTTTAGAGCCAATTATCGTAAAAAAATTTAGCACAAATTCCGCTTTATTGGTTGAGTATTTTTACATGGTAATTCCAATTGGTTTTTTCATTTTACTATACACTTTATTGGAAGCGTATGCTTATGGTTTTTCAAAAGCAAGCACCACCATTTTTTTAAAAGAAACCATTCTTAAATTATATACCCTTATTGTTGTTTTATTAAAAATATTTGGATTTATAAATTTTAAAACTTTTATTTATCTTTTTTCTTTTCAGTATGGTGTGATAGCGCTCATTTTAATTATAATTTTAAAAAGAGAAAATAAACTTTGGCTTAATTTTAAAACGAGCAGGGTTACAAAAAAATATAGGAAAAAAATTATAAGTATTCTTGCACTCACTTTTCTTACTGTTATTATAGCTGTACTTCGTACAAGTATTGATACCATTGTATTGGCAGCAAGGCAAGATTTGGCAAAGGTGGCTATTTTTGGTTTTGCCAATTATCTTGTAATGACAATGGGCGCACCAAGTAGGAGCATTATTGCCATTACAATCCCCATTTTATCAAGGCTATGGAAAGATAAAGACCTGCAAGAAATTAACCGAATTTACAAAAGGTCATCTATAAACTTACTCAGTTTTTCGCTTTTTATGTTCTTTTTAATTCTGTTAAATTTTTCGCCTGCCATTCAATATTTTAATTTAAACGAAAGTTATTTAGAAGGCAAACATGTTTTTATATTACTTGGAATGGTTACTATTATTGAACTAGGTACAGGCGTGAATGCTCAAATAATTGGAACCTCTAGCTTTTTTAGGTTCGAATTATGGACAAGCATTTTATTAACCGCATTAATCATTCCATTAAGTTATTTTCTTACGGTAGAGTATGGTTTGATAGGCCCTGCCATTGCAAACTTGGTTTCTTTTACTATTTACAATGCGATAAGGTATTTTTTTCTGCTTAAGAAATTTAATATGCAGCCATTTTCGCAAAGAACAGTTGAGGTATTATTGATAGCTAGCATGTCATTTATTGCTATTCATTTTTTATTAGGTGGCAAAGAGGGAATTCTGTTTATGATAATTAGGTCAATATTATTCTGTACATTATTTATTGTACCAGTTTATTTTAGAAATATCTCTCCCGATCTAAAGCCAGTATTACATTCGGTACAAGAAAGGGTAAACAAATTATTTAAAAAGTAATTCTTTACATTTTATTCAGATACAATTCCATCCCTTTTCTTTTATCATCATCTAAAGTAAAGCTGATATTATCTGTAAAGTATTTTGCTAAATCATAGTCTTCATAATAGTTTGCTGCAATTATCTCCTGCATATGTTGTAGCCCCAAACCTGTAGCTTTATTAAAATTTGAAATGAATTTTTCGGATATTCTTTTATTAGACACCCAAGCTGCAAACACAAACGGCAAACCCGTCATTTCTTTCCAAGCCGAGCCAAGGTCATAATTAAATTTACTTTTTTTTCTTTGAATAAATGCACGATCGCCAATAACCAAACCAGCGGTTTTGTCTATTATGTTTTTTTCATATCCCGCTTCTGCATAAATAAGTTGTGGGCTTATTTTCCAGTATTCTTTTAGCAATATTTTTAAAAGCCCAACTGAACTTCTGCTTTGATAATCTAATAGGATAGTATCTATCTTTTCTAATGGCACATCGCTAAACAAACATACACTAGCCACTTCACCTTCTGTACTAATACAATAATCGGTTATAATGTAGTACTCTTTTAACACAGGTATTGTGGCCACTGGCACTAGCGCAATATCCACTTCATCATGTATGAGCATATCTGCTATACTTGCAGGAAAATCAGTGATGAGTTCTACTTCATCTTTCATCATACCATTTTCAAAGCCATATATCAATGGTTTTGTGTTTAGATAACTTACGGCAGCAACCCTTATTTTTCTATCCAACTCGATTCGTTTAAATTCGTGCAAAATTACTTCAAACCATTTTCATTTATGCAACTTTCTCCACTTACTGCTATTTCGCCTATTGATGGCCGCTATAATAAAGCCACAGCTCAATTGGCTAGCTATTTTTCTGAATATGCTTTAATAAAATATCGTGTAAAAGTAGAAGTGGAATATTTTATTGCATTGGGCGAAAAAAAGTTTTTTAAGATAGATGCTAAACTTAAAAATTCATTAAGAATGGTTATAGAAAACTTTTCTGAAGCAGATGCCCTGCATATAAAAAAAACAGAAGCCATTACGAACCACGATGTAAAAGCGGTAGAATATTTTTTAAAAGAAAAATTAGATTCACTACATGCTAGTGCTTTAAAAGAATGGATACATTTTGGTTTAACATCGCAAGATGTCAATAATACTGCTGTGCCCATGCTTTGGAAAGATGCTATAGAGCAAGAATATTTACCTTCCATAATAAACCTACAACAACACTTAAAAAAACTAGCTCAGCAATGGAAAACCATACCCATGCTAGCTCGTACACATGGCCAAGCAGCAAGCCCCACCATACTTGGTAAAGAGATAATGGTGTATGTAGAGCGGTTAGAAAATCAAATTGTATTGTTTAGTCATATCCCTTTTACAGGAAAATTTGGTGGTGCTACTGGCAATTTTAATGCACATTCAGTTGCATATCCAAAATACAATTGGACAAAATTTGCGAATGAATTTTTAGAAAATAAATTGGAACTTCAACGCCAACAATATACCACACAAATAGAACATTACGATACCCTCGCCGCACATTTTGATGCTATAAAAAGAATAAACACCATTCTTATAGATTTATGCAGAGATATGTGGAGCTATATAAGTGTAGATTATTTTAAACAGCAAACCAAGAAAGGAGAAATAGGCAGCAGTGCTATGCCACACAAAGTGAATCCTATAGATTTTGAAAATGCTGAAGGGAATTTTGGCATGGCAAATGCTATACTTGAGCATCTTTCCGCAAAATTACCCATTAGTCGTTTGCAAAGAGATTTAACAGATAGTACAGTACTTAGAAATATTGGTGTACCCTTAGCTCATACCATTATCTCTTTAAAATCTTTAGAAAAAGGGTTGGGCAAATTAATTTTAAACGAAGCAAAATTAAAAGCCGATTTAGAAAACAATTGGGCAGTAGTGGCAGAAGCCATACAAACTATTTTGCGTAGAGAAAATTACCCTGCACCTTATGAGGCTTTAAAAGAACTAACAAGGGGTAAGGAAATAAATAAAGTATCTGTACACAACTTTATAAGTGGATTGACAATATCTGCTAGTCTGAAAAAAGAGCTAAAAGCGATTTCCCCTGCAAATTATACTGGGATTTTTCTATAAAAATGGTTTTGCTTACACGCCTATGGCTAAAAATGCACGGTTATTACCAATTTGGTGCAAATAACATAGAGTTAATAGCACCTCCAATAAATTAAAGTAATTTTGTACAAAACTGTGTAAATGAGAGCATTTCTGTTAACTATATCTATATTATTTTGCTTAAATGCGTTTTCTCAAAACGAATTAAAAAATTGGTACTTTGGAACCGGTACAGATGGATTGGTTTTTAACAACAATATTCCACAAAAGGTAAGTAATAAACTTTCTGGAGTAGGTTTTGAAGGTATGATTGTGGTTAATGAACCTGTCTCTGGTAATTTACTTTTTTATTCAGATGGTGAAAAAGCTGTAAATAAAAACCATGTTATAATGACCAATGGGTCAGGATTAACAGGCCATTTTTCAGGTGCACAATGTGTACAAAGTTGTCCATTGCCTGGGGCATGTTCTCAAAAATTTTATTTATTTACAAATTCAGCCTGGGATCAAACTGCTGGGGCATTGTCTTATTCCATTGTAGATTTTACTACAAACCCATTGGGCGTTGTAACAAATAAAAATACTTTATTCTGGAATGGACCTTCAAGCCAAGGCATGTGCTTGGTAAACAAACCTGGCACATATGATTATTGGTTAATCACAAGTGTATTTCCAACTGCTCAATATAGAGTTTTTGCTATTACGGCTGCGGGAATTGGTGCACCTATCACATATAGTTTTTCTAACGCTGGAGAATCCTATCAAATAAATTATGATAAAACTACTAGTAAACTTATATCATCAGGATGGGGAAATAAACATATTACATTAATTAACTTCAATTCAACCACAGGAGTAATGAGCAATGAAGTACAAATAGCTGGTTCATTTGCTGGTGAAGGATATGCTGCAAAATTTTCTCCTGATGGTACAAAATTGTATGCTGGGTTAGCTACTTCGGTTAATGGAATTCCTAATTTGTATCAATATGATTTTTCCACATCTATTTGGACAAATATGAATACATGCTGTTATGCGCACGATTTAAAAGTAACGCCTGATGGTAAGATGTATTTTATTAATACTTACAACACGATTCAACCAATATCCGTTATAAATTCTCCTAATTTAACTGCCATTGGAAATGCATGTAATTATCTAACCTTAACTTTTACGCCTTCTTTTAACGGAGAGGTAAGACGATTTCCTGAATTTGTTATATTGCCGCAACCTCCAGTGGCAAATACCGATATAGTAGCTATCACAGGTTCTTCCATTACAATACCAGTATTAGTAAATGATAACGACCCACAAAATGACCCTTTTACAATAGATGCGATAATACAAAACCCAATATTTGGTGCTGTAATTATTAGTGGAAACAACATTATATATACAGCAACAAATGCTAGTGCTTGTGGTATAAGTGATACACTTATTTATAGAATTAAGGATATTAATTGTGATTTTGACACTGCCAGAGTAATTATTAATTATCAAACATGCTCAACGACATCTTGCAACAATTGGTTAAAACTACCATCTGTACCATCTAGCGTAAAAGTTGGAGATTTAGATATTTCTGGTAATCAAATAACTGTAGAAGCAAATTTTAATAGAGATGTATTTCTGACACCTGCTGGTTTTTCATCTTTAGATATTGTATCTAAACACAATGACCCATCTGATGCAAACTATTTGCTTAGGCCTAACTCCGCAGAAATAACTACTACAAATGGTTTTTTTCAAACACCTATAGCTTGTGAAACAGAACTTCACAAAACATATCATGTAGCAATGGTGTATAATGGTAGCACATTAAAGTTTTATAGAAATGGTTTTTTAATGAAACAAATTGCTGCTTCCGGGAATTTAGTTTTAAATAATTGGCAAACCTGTATTGGTTTATACGACCCACAAATAACTAACACTAATTTCTTAGGTTAGATAAACGAAGTGCGCATTTGGAACGTAGCCCGCACCCAAACTGAGTTACAAACATACATGAATACATCCTTACCAAACCCAACAACACAAGTAGGGTTAAAGGGATATTACACTTTTGATGATTTATTAAACAAACAAGGCAATGCTGCTTTTAATGGAACATTAAATGGAGGTGCAATAATAAATGCAACAAATCCTAATTGCACTTTTGTAACAGATTCCTGTGCAGTAATTCCTGCAACGCCTTGCACAAATTGGCTTTCAACTCCTACTCTTGGCTCATATATAACCGTAGGTGATTTGGATGTTATAGGGGATAAATTAACTATCGAAGCAAACTTTAACAAAAGAGAGTCAATTTTAAATTACAGTGGCATGATAGTTTCTAAAAATTCTAATTTGGGTAATAGTAGTTATACTTTGTTCCCAAATGGTTGTACTTTAAATACTACATTTGGGGTAAATGTAGGTATTGGTGCATCATGTGGTTTTGCAATCGGAAAAACTTATCATGTAGCAATGGTTTATGATGGTATAAATTTAAAATTTTATAGAAATGGATTTTTGTTAGCACAAACACCCTTAACCGGTAATTTGCAATTAAATGATTTCCCTACAACAATTAACCAATTTTCTGTCGATGGAACTAGTACAATAACTCAATTGCTAGGCTATACCAACGAAGTACGCATTTGGAATGTAGCCCGTACCCAAGCTCAGCTACAAACATATATGAATACATCCTTACCAAACCCTACTTCACAAGTAGGGTTAAAAGGATATTACACTTTCGATAATTTAGTAAACAAACAAGGGAATGCTGCTTTTAATGGTACACTAAATGGAGGTGCTGTAATAAACGCTACAAATCCTAATTGTAGTTTTGTGGCGGATAGTTGTAATGTAATTGTAACCCCTACACAAAACATAAGTAATATCATTAATGAATACACACCTGTTTTAGCATTAAATCCATGTAGTAATAAAATTACAGTAGAGAATGCAACAAATTACAATGTGGGTGATACCGTTTTATTAATTCAAATGAAAGGCGCTATTGTGGACAGTACAAATACAGCAGCTTTTGGTACAATTATAGATTATAAAAATGCTGGCAACTACGAATTTAATTATGTAAAAAGTAAAGCCGGAAATATTATCGAACTAAAGAACATTCTATTAAGACAATATGATATTCCAACAGGTAAAGTGCAATTGATAAGAGTACCTTATTACGATAATGCAACCGTAACAAACACGCTTACTTGCTTACCATGGGATGGAACAAAGGGTGGTGTATTGGTATTTAATGTAGCCAATACACTTACATTAAATAACAATATAGATGTGAGTGCAAAAGGTTTTAAGGGCGGTATCGACCCTGTTACAAATCCTCCTGTTTTTTATTGCGGAGAGAATCAATTTTATTATCAACAAAACCCTGATTTAGCTTCAGGAAAAGGTGAAGGCATTGCAGATATATCAAATGCAAAATCTTTTGGAAAGGGTGCACTGGCTAATGGTGGCGGTGGTGGTAATTCTCATAATTCTGCTGGCGGTGGCGGTAGTAACGGAGCGGTTGGAGGATTGGGAGGATACCAATTTGAAGGAAGTCCATGTACAGGGCAATCAATAGATAGTAGAGGTATTGGAGGAAAATTACTTACATATAACAATGCGGCAAATAAAGTATTTCTAGGTGGTGGTGGTGGTGCAGGGCAAAGCAATAACTTTGGAAACTTTCAGGCATTGGGTGGAAATGGATCTGGAATAGTTATTATTTCAGCAAGCAGTTTACAATCCAATAACAATAAAATATTAGCCAATGGAGCTATTGGAGTACCATGTGGTAATAGTGGCTCTGGTTGCCACGAAGGTATGGGTGGAGGTGGGGCTGGAGGTTCTACATTATTAAACATCACAACTTATCTCGATAATATTTCTTGCGAAACAAAAGGTGGCAAAGGTGCAGATATGCAATCAGCAGGTAATTTAAGGGTTGGCCCTGGCGGTGGTGGTGGTGCAGGTATTTTATGGGTAAAGCAAAATACTTTACCTACAAGTATTACTTCTGTAAATAGTGGTGGTTTAAATGGCGTGTGTACTGCCTATTCAAACGATACTTGGGGTTCTACTCCTGGTCAAGCAGGTCAAACTTTATTCAATTTAAATTTACCAATCACAGCTATCCCTTTTAAACCGAATATAGATTCTGTAAGAATAAATGCAGCAAATACAACTTGCTTTGCTTTTAACTTTAGTGGATTGGGCTTTACCAATACTAGCCCCATAGCTACATGGCAATGGAGTTTTGGTGATAATACTACCGGTACAGGCCAAAATGTTTCGCACACTTATACAGCTACAAATACTTTTATTGTAAAACTTGTGGTAACAGATATAAATGGCTGTAAGGATAGTATTACAAGAAATGTGACAACACTATGTCCTACAGAAATAATTATTAACGACTACACTCCTGTCCTCAGCCTTGACCCTTGTAAAAATTTTTTAAATGTAGGCAATGCAACTGCTTATAATGTAGGTGATACCGTTTTATTGATTCAAATGAAAGGTGCCATTATTGATAGTACAAACACAGCTGCATTTGGTAACATTACAGATTATAAAAGCGCAGGTAATTACGAATACAATTATGTAAAAAGTAAAACAGGTAACCAGATAGAATTAAAAAATAAAATACTTAGAACATACGAAATACCAAATGGTAAAGTACAATTAATTAGAGTGCCTTATTACCAAAATTATACTACTACAAATACACTTACTTGTTTACCATGGGATGGTACAATTGGTGGTGTGTTGGTTTTTAATGTGGCAAATACACTTACACTGAATAATGATATTAACGTTAGTGGAAAAGGTTTTAAGGGAGGGATTTATGAACAACAACCTTCATCTTGTGGTGAAAATAGTTTTTTTTACAATCAAAATTCTACAAAAGGAGCATACAAAGGTGAAGGTATTTCTGAATTATCTACAAACCTTGTAAAAGGTAGAGGTAAATCAGCAAATGGTGGTGGTGGTGGTAATGACCATAATTCTGGTGGTGCAGGTGGTGCTAATTTTGGTCAGGGAGGAAATGGAGGAAAAGAATACAATCTCGGTGGAAGTTGTGTTCAACAGGATAATGGTGGAATTGGTGGAACTCCTTTAATATACAGTAATGCTAGCAACAAAATTTTCTTAGGTGGAGGTGGAGGTGCAGGCGATATAAATGGCGTTTTAGGTGGTTTTAAAGGGGGTAATGGAGGTGGTTTAGTGTTTATATCTTCTAACAATGTGGTAATTACAGGAAATAATTCCATTTTGAATTCAGGTGAAAAAGCACTCGATTGCTTGACAAACGACTGTTGGGAAAGTGGAAGTGGTGGTGGATCTGGTGGCACAGTTTTGTTGGATATTAATAATATATCTGGCTTATTAAATATTAATACTTCTGGGGGAGATGGAGGTAGTTTAAGTAATCCCAATCCTGCTGGATATTCTGCGCCTGGTGGTGGTGGTGGTGGTGGCTTATTGTGGTTAAAATCTTCCACTTTAAATACAAATATTAATTACATAAGCCAAGGTGGTGCTAAAGGGGTTTTTGTAGCCCTTAACCAAACTGGTGGCTCAACAGATGGTTCAATTGGAGGGACTTTAAGTAATTTAATTACTCCTATAACTACAATTCCTTTTAAATCAAATATTGATTCAGTAAAAATAAATGTAGCAAATACAACTTGTTCCAATTATAATTTTAATGGACTTGGTTATACGAATACAAATCCAATAACCACGTGGCAATGGTATTTTGGCGATGGTGCTACTGCTACAGGCCAAAATGTATCTCACAATTATACTACCACAAATACTTTTACTGTAAAATTGGTTGTTACAGATATAAATGGATGCAAGGATAGCATTACAAGAAATATTATAACAAATTCTATTGTTGTAGATGCAGGTATTGATAAAACTTTTTGTGGAGCTCAAACAGGCGTTTCACTTACAGGCACAAGTGCTTCTGTTGGCACTTCTACATATGCTTGGACAAGTGTACCCGCAACAACAATTACCAACGCTAGTAGCCTTACGCCATCTGTAAATGTAAATACTACTACCACTTTTTATATTACCGTTACAAGTTCACTTGGGTGTTCGGGCATAGACTCTATAAAAGTTATTATTAATCCGGTACCCATTGTACAAACACTAAATGATATAGCTATTTGCAAAGGAACATCTTTACAATTAACCACCACGCTTGGGCTTAATACCTATCAATGGAGCAATGGTATTTATGTAAGCGATTCTACCATTGCCAATCCTATTTTTACAGATACTGTTCCAAGAACATTGATTGTAACTGGTAGTAATGGATTGTGCAGCACTAAAGACACTATTAATATTTCTATAAAACCATTACCCATTGTAAAAACAATAAAAGATACTTTAATTTGTAGCACACAAAATATTAACCTAACAACTACTGGCGCTGCTACTTATAGTTGGACTCCACCTACGTTCCTTAGTAGTACAAGCTCACCTAGCCCTACATACATGGGTACTGGCACAAGTAATACCAGCACCACTTATTATGTAACTGGTACTGCAGCCAATGGTTGTATTGCAAAAGATACAGTAGTTGTAAATATGAATGTGCCCAATTCATTTATAGATCCACCAAATAAAAGTTTCTGTAAAAATGAATCTGTTCAGTTAGATGGCTTTAATGGAAACAATGTTTTTTACACATGGCAACCACCAACCAATATAACCAATCAAGCAATAATAAACCCTGTTGTTAACCCAGCATCTACAACCCCATACACGGTAAACATTACAGACCCTGTTTGCAATTATAATAAAACATTTACAGTACTCGTTACCGTAAAC
>JAYSWO010000223.1:0-33188 GCA_043717975.1 Ferruginibacter sp.
AAAAAGTACCCACTTGTTCACACAAAATAAAAATGACCCGTTTTTAGCAGGTCATTTTTATAAAATTTATTTTAGGGAATCATTTACAGGAAGACCCTATTGAAAAGGTTACGAGTTGGTCGGGTGCGGGCCTGCCTGCCGGCAAAGGCAGGTTATGGGTTATGAACTTTATGCATACACCTATAAGGTCTTATTGAAGTGTTTCAATATTTATAGTCTCTGTACAAACCTTATAGGTTTTTGAAATAGCTACATATTAAAAAAATAAAGTTGTAGTTACCAACTATTACCATTTTGAGTTTTGTAGGGTCTATTGTAAGTAAAGCTACTAATAATTAGTTTAATCTTGTAAAGGAAATGTATACTTTGCTGTGTAGTAAATTAGCTGCTTTTGCTATTTAGCATTCGTTTAATACAATAAAAATAAATTACACACTTACACATCAAAATGCCATTTTATGTTGCTCAGTTGGTATGAACGCATAAAAATAAAATATTCCTTTTGCAAAAAATTAACAACCCCTATACCGAATTAATTAATATTTATACCATTATTAAATAATTTACCCTTACTTTTGCGCCGATTTTATAATTTCTGAGAATTACATGACATGCTCAGATGCTGTTGAAAATAGGTAAGACCGACTACATTACCTAAAGAGATAATACAACTTCTCCTCTACACAATAGCCAGAAGCATAATATGTGACCTTCAAAAAATTATTTTTTTTGACCATATAGTATTGCATTCGGCAAAGAGACTAGCTTATAACAGCCTAGCCTAAAAAATTACACGGATAGATATACTCATTGGTTTTCATTTTAAACAAATAACTACCATGAATGCATTTGAAGCATTGGGCCTAAACGAGTACATCGTACAGGCAGTAACAGATTTAGGTTTTACGGAACCAACCCCTATTCAGCAACAAGCTATTCCTATCTTGATTGCTGGCACAAAAGATTTTGTGGGCCTTGCACAAACCGGCACAGGAAAAACAGCCGCATTTGGCTTGCCGTTAATGCACTTAATAGATCCTACAAAAAAACACCCACAAGCACTAATTGTATGCCCTACAAGAGAGTTGTGTTTGCAAATAACAAATGATCTTAGCGATTTTAGAAAACACAGTAAGGGATTAAACGTAGAAGCCGTGTATGGTGGTGCATCCATTGTAATGCAAATACGCAATTTGAAAAGAGGGGTACAGGTAGTTGTAGCTACGCCAGGTCGTTTGATTGACTTGATAGAAAGAAAAGCTATTGACTTACAAAAGGTAAAATATGTAGTGTTAGACGAGGCAGATGAAATGCTAAACATGGGCTTTAGAGAAGACATTGATTTCGTTTTAAAAAATACCATCAACAGAGAAAGTATCTGGTTGTTTAGTGCTACCATGCCTACGCAAGTACGGGCTATTGCAAAAAACTTTATGACCAACCCAGAAGAGATTACGGTTGGAAAAAAGAACAGTGGCAATGTAAATATTGATCACCAATTTTTTGTAGCTCCTTCTAACTCACGATTTGAAGCATTGAAGCGTTTGATAGATTTTAACCCAGATATGTATGGGATTATTTTTACAAGAACGAAAATGGATGCACAAGATGTATGTGAGCGTTTGAGTAAAGCTGGTTATGAAATTGAGGCTTTGCATGGCGACCTTAGCCAACAACAAAGAGATAGAGTAATGGCTCGTTTCCGTACAAAAGCACTACAACTTTTAATAGCTACCGACGTAGCCGCTCGTGGTATAGATGTAGATGGTATTACGCATGTTATCAATTATGAGTTGCCAGATGATATGGAAGTATATACACATAGAAGTGGACGTACGGGCCGTGCAGGTAAAACAGGTATTTGCTTGAGTATTTGCCATACAAGAGAAACTTTTAAAATTAGAAGTTTAGAAAAAATGGTAAATGCACAGTTTCATAAAATGGATATACCAAGTGGTAGTGATGTTTGTAGAAAACAATTTTTTCACTTCATGGATAAATTGATACAAACTGATATAAGCCATGGCGATTATGAAACATATTTGCCAGACCTTATGGAAAAATTTGCCGATGTAACCAAAGAAGAAGTATTGCAAAGAGTGGCTGCGCTTGAGTTTGACCATTTCTTAAAATACTATCAAAATGCAGAAGACTTAAATGCAAAAGATGCAGGTAGAAGACCAATGAATAACGAACGCAGTGGCGACCGTGTATCTAGCAATAAAGATGGTAGCAGAAACGAGCGTAGTTTTAATAGAAGAGATAATGGCTATACAAGATTGTTTATGAACCTTGGTACTAAAGATGGTTTTTATAAAGCTAGCATGTTGCAATTTGTACTTGACGAAAGTAACCTTAGCAAAGAGTCTTTGGGTAAGATAGACATTAGAGATATGAACACTTGGATAGAATGTGATAGTGCAAGTGCTAGCCAAATGATAAAATCATTGGATGGCAAGCGCTACAACAATCGTACCGTGCGTATGAACGAAGCGGACGGTGGTTTTAAACGCCCTTCTGATGAGGGACAAAGCAGAGGTACTAGAGAAGTAGGATCTGCACCTAGAGAAAGAAAAAGAGTGTATGGTGCTCCAAGAGATAGAAGATAAATTTTGATAGGATAAAAGCCTCGAAGGAATGCGAGGCTTTTTTGTATATACAAAAATGATATTTAATGCTTAAATTTGTTAGACAAAATTTCATGTAATGAAAAATATTCTTTTAGATAACGATAGAGAACCTACGGATGAAGAGTTGGCGGCATTGATGCATGAAGTAACCATAGATGTAAAGGAAAAAGCAGCGAAAGCGAAAATTGCGTTTTCAGAAAAAATAAGATTGCAGGTTATGGAAGCTAAGGAAAGATTTAAAATGAAATATGCATAAAAAGCCCACACTAATTATAATCGCTGGGCCAAATGGCTCAGGAAAAACTTCCATTACAAGCAAAATATTGAAGCATGAGTGGGTACAAGAATGTGTTTACATAAATCCAGATGAAATAGCCAACAATACATTTGGCGATTGGAACAACAAAGAAGCTGTTTTAAATGCAGCGAAGCTTTCTGAAAAAATGAGAGAGGAGTGCCTTGAAAGAAATGAAAGTTTAATTTTTGAAACTGTACTATCTACAGAAAATAAAATTGATTTTATTAAGAGAGCAAAAGATAAAGGTTATTTTGTACGACTCTTTTTTGTAAGTACAAACTCCCCTTTAATTAATGCTAGCAGAATTGCATTAAGAGTAATGGAAGGTGGCCATGATGTACCTATCACAAAAATAATTTCTAGGTATAGCAAATCAATAGCAAACTGTAGTGCATGTATCAGCTTTGTTGATAGAACGTATATTTATGACAATTCTTTAGAAGACCAAAATGCCACTTTGTTGTTTAGAACTAAAGAAGGAGATATTTTGAAAAAATATGCTGAAATCAATGAATGGGCTATTCCTATTTTTGAATCGATAAATAAGTAATTTGCTACATCTTAAAAAGTATTTGCAAAAAAAATTGTAAATGAGTTGATACTTTAGCTTTACAATTTTTTGAATAATAACCCTAACATCCTCTTCCAATCTAACAAAATATACACCTGCAATAAATGAAGATATATCAACATCTAGTTTTTGGTTATTTCCTATTAATTGTTGAATAACTTTTCCCGATGCATTAATTATTGTAATAATTGCATTTGTTATAGGAGCACTAAAACTAATAGAAAATTTACCCGTACTAGGGTTTGGAAAAATGGCTTCTACTTTTCCAAATAAAGCAGTGTTCCCTTTTAGTTGCCTTTCATTTACTACACTAGTATTTTAGCAGTTGCAGGCACTTCTGCTACTTTTGCTACAGGGTTAGAATCAATAACTTTATTACAAAAATAAACTCGTTATACCCAAGTACCATTTGCATTATAGATGTAAACAAACCTACACTGCCCCGCAGGTATCTATTGTGCTATTAATTGTAGCGTGCATAGAAACCCATAAAAAAATATTCTTTTAAAATAATTGTTGATTTTATTAAATTTTACCAATCGTTTCCGTTATCACTAAATTGCCTTACTATAATCGAATCTGTTGACTGCCTTAAAAATACCTCTCTACCCCTAAACAACGTTAGTACTGTATCACCACAAAGCCTTTCTACCCTAGTAATACCATAAGTAATAGAATTATTAGGTAAGTATTTTTTCTTTTCTCTATGATACCAAAAAGCACAATACCCACAATTTACTTGTACAAAAACTTTACCTGGTGCTACTTTTGTAAGTAAACTCAGTGGGCAGTTAGGCAAATAAGTATTTGAGTTTGCAGAATACCAGCACTTAAGTGGTTCATCACTTTTATAATAATAATTGTTAGGATATTCTGCTGCAACTTCTGCCTCTGTTTTATCACAAACCGTGGTAATAAGTATCAAATTAAAATCTGTAATTTTCCAGCAAAACTTTGTTTGCACAGGCTCATCTACAACCGCAGGTTTATCCCCACAAGAAACACTTGCTGCTATAATAAAAAGTAAAAATAAAAACTGTTTCATATTAATTGTGTTTTATAATTGAAAAAAATTAAGGGTACGTTATAGTCCAATCCTTGTTTTGTAAATCTTGTAAGCTTAAGTCGTAGCGTTTGAGGTACATATTGTATTTTTTTATTGTATCCCAGTTATTATTTTGTAATACTGTTTTGTCAAATACATAAATCATTATTATACCTGAAGTAATTTGAGTTTTAAATCTACTTTCAAAGCAATCTACCCCCAAAGAAACAGCATCTATATTCGTCTCTGATGGCAATACTTCATGGATTTGGGCTTGGCTTGAAGGATTATAAAACCCATTCCCTAATAATGTATCAGGGTAATATGCATTCCAGTCAACAGAGATTGAATTTTGAGATCTGTTGATAAAAGAAACTTTTGTATGGCATGTTGCGCTTTCTTTTCTGCAAGTGCCTGCAATTGTTATTAAACTTATAAATATGATGATTAGATATTTCATAAATTATTGTTTAGCTCTTTGAGAGATAACATTATAAATTATTGATGAGGTAGAACTTATTAAGGTAAATACAATATCTAAAAACTAAGTTTTGAAATGCTATTATTCAAAGCGTTTTGATTGTTAACATTACTAAATCCTAATTACTCCTTCCACAAAAACGGAAACAAAATAACCGCCAATACAAATACCAACATATCTAACCCAGTTATTAGTCCCGCTAATTGCCAAATTGCACCTTCTCTAAAAACCTCACCAAAACTTGATTTACTTAGTTTCATTAATAATAAAAGCTGAGGCAAAATAACAGGAAACCCAAGTATAGCAATCAATGCAGCGTTTTGTTGTGCCTTGGCAGCTATGGCGCTCATTAGTGAAAAAGTAAGGCTAATGCTAGTACCACCAAGCAACACAATGCCTAAAAATTTTAATGAATCGCTTACAGGATTGGTAAGAAAAGTAAAAAATAATAACAAACTAATGGTACTCATAATAAGCATGAGTATTACATTAAACAACAACTTTGCTATAATAAATTCTACAGGTGATGTAATGGAATAATAATACAACATCAACCCCCTACTCTCTGCTAAAAAACTTTTGGCTACTGTATTTACACAAACAAATAATTGTATTACCCAAAAAAGGCTGTTCCAAATATTGGCATCGGGGCTATCGGGCATAGAGAGAAACAACACAAAAACAGTGGAAGCGATGTACAACAATATGCCATAAAACGTATGCTGCCGGCGAAGCTCCAGCATTATATCTTTTTTAAGTAAGGCAAGTATTCGTTTTATCACAGTTGCAAAATAAAGGCATTATTTTTTGAAAACCACCATCACAGTACTATTTCACTTCCACCTCGCTTATAAACAAATGGCTTGTATTAGTAGCTCCCAAATGCCAAGCAGGTATAATACCATAATTTTTTGCTTTTACTTTTATGTACCTTGTTTTTAAAAGCGAAATATCTATCTGCAAAGTGGCAACTTGTACTGCTTCATCTTTTTCATCTATTTTATTTTTGGCTGTTCCAACACTTACAAAATCTTTCCCATCTTTACTGGCAAATATTTCCATCTCACGAGGCATCCATATCCAACTACCTATATCTTGCAAAAAATGACATGTTACTTGTTGTACATTCTTCACTTTTTTAAAATCTATGATGGCTTCAAAGTCATTACCATAATAACTTTGCCACTCACCCGCTCTCCAGTTTTTTGTTCCTTTTATGCCATCTATGAGAGCATCGGTACCGCCAGCAGTGTACATGGGGTCTACTTTGCTTGTTACAGTAATGATTTTGCCTGTTGGTATTTTGTAAAAAGGTTGTGCTATTGTGGATGATTCTTTTTCTTTATTTTTTGCAAAAAAATACAAACTGCAATTCGTGTTTATTGTAATATGCTTTTTATAAACTTTATAATTTCCATGATAAGGAGATGCTAGTAATTTATTCGTTGGTATGTAATAATAAATTTCCTCCTCCTTATTTACACTATTCAATTCTACTTTAGTTTCATTTTTAAATTTTACATCTCCCTTTGCAATAAATGGCACTGGTACAAAAGCTATTTTTGATAACGCATCATTTGGAGCAACTACTTTTACAAAACGTGTTCTATCATCAATAGTAAAATTTATTTTAGCACCATTTTCTATTGATGCATATTTAATTATTTTATCTTTTACCTCAATGGCATCTACAAATATTTTAGAAGGTTGAATATCGTATTGCAAAGATTTATTGCAATCAATAATAATATCCTTTCCATTTTCTAAATAAACAGTTGCCTTTTTAATTTGTGGGCTACCAATTTCAAATTGATTACTCACAGGGTTCATTGGATACATACCCAATGCACTCCATATATACCATGCACTCATTTGCCCGCAGTCTTCATTGCCTATCAATCCATCAGGTGTGTTTTTATAAAACTCCTTACAAATTTTATTTACATAATAAGCGCTAAGCTCTGGCCTATTGGTATAGTTAAACATATAAATCATGTGGTGGCTAGGTTCATTGCCTTGTGCATATTGTCCTATCAAACCTGTTACATCAGCTTGTTCTCTGCCAGTTGTTTTGTTACTATTTAAAAATAATTTTTCCAAATGATTTGTAAATGCAACATCGCCACCCATTAGTTTTTTTATACCAGCAATATCATGTGGTGCAGCCAAGCTATAATGCCAAGCATTGCCTTCGGTATAAAAATTATTTATTTCATTTGGGTCAAATGGCGTATACCAACTTGCATGTAATTTTCCTTGAAAAAAACCAGTTGCTGGGTTAAATAAATTTCTATAATGCAAACTTCGTTTATAATATTCATCTGCAATTGTTTCTTTACCAAGCATTTTTGCAAACTCCGCAATACACCAATCATCATAAGCATATTCCATAGTTTTACTAACGCTCTCGTGCTCCTCCACATTACTTAAAAACCCTTTCTGCGCATATTTATCAATACCAAAACGATTGCTTTTGCTATAGCTCAGCATTGCTTCTAGGGCAAGGTTGGTATCAAAATTTCTTATTCCTTTTTTATAGGCATCTACAATTACAGGCACACTATGGTAGCCTATCATACAAAAAGTTTCATTGCCACTTAGCTCCCACACAGGCAACATTCCTCCTTGTTTATATTGGTTGAGAAAAGTATGTATCCAATCTCTCGTTCGTTCTTTGTTAATAATACTCATTAATGGATGATAAGCTCGGTATGTATCCCACAAACTAAATACGGTATAGTTTGTATACCCTTCAGCCTTGTGTATTTTATCATCTGTTCCTCTATATTGCCCGTCTACATCTTGATAAATATTTGGCACAATCATGGTATGGTACAATGCTGTATAAAAAATAGTATCTATATTATTTGTTGGATGTGATTCAATTTCAATTTTATTCAACTCCTTGTTCCAAACTTGTACATTTTGTTGTAAGGTATTATCAAAATCAAAACTTGGTTGCTCTACTGCTAAGTTTAAAAAAGCACCATCCATACTTACTGGGCTTAATGCAACTTGCACTAGCAGCGGTTGTCCATCGCTCACATCAAAACTAAACCCAGCTTGTATGGATTTGCCTTTTGACATTTTTTCGCTGATCAATTTTGTATCATTACCTACATGTATTTCTTTTCTTATAATTGCTTTATTAAATTTTGCAACAAAAAATAATTTTTGATTATTAGCCCAACTTTTACTAAAACGATATCCTCTGATAGTAAAATCATCCACTACCTCCAAATAACTATCGAGCACAATATCTCTGTGTATTAAATCTAGAATTACATTGCCTTCTTTTGTATTTTCAGGAAAATGATAACGATGCAAACCTGTACGAGTAGTAGTTGTTAGCCTTACATTAATATTGTACTTATCTAGATGCACACCATAAAAACCTGCATACGCTCGTTCACTAGCATGTTTAAAAGGCGATGCATATTTTTTATTATCCCATTCATAAGCACCAGTAGTAGGTTGCAATAAAATATCGCAGTAATCAGGCACGCCAGTGCCGCTTAAATGGGTATGGCTAAAGCCGTAAATAATCGAATCTGAATAATGGTAACCACTGCTGCCATCCCAATCGGCCATACGAGTATCGGGGCTTAGTTGTACAAAACCAAAGGGGCTTGTAGCACCTGGATAAGTATGCCCATGCCCGCCTGTACCTATGAAAGGATTAACAAGTTTAGTATAATCTCTTTGCCCAAAAACAAAAAAAGAGCATATAAAAAAGAAAAATACAAAAACGGCTTTGTGAAAGAATTTAAACATTTTAGTCTTGTATTATTATTTAAAGTGGGCATCACTCTTTATCAATTTCACTTCATTATTGCTATGCACTGCATACATAAATCCCTTTTGAATAGCATAGCTACCATGCTCCCCTTTTTTATTTAAAGCTATAAAACCTACTTGTATTTCTTTGGCCATTTTGGCATCTCGCTTTACGATTCTTTCTATTGCTTTTTTACAAGCCATTTTGGGAGAATACCCTTGTCGCATTAGCTCTGTTACTAAAAAGCTACCACAAATTTTAATTACTTCTTCTCCTACACCACTACTTGTAACAGCGCCTACTTCGTTATCTACATACAAGCCTGCACCTATTATAGGGCTATCGCCTACCCTGCCATGCATTTTAAATGCCATTCCACTTGTAGTACATGCCCCTGCAAGGTTACCCATTGTATCTAAAGCTACAAGGCCCATTGTATCATGATTGGGCGTACCATCATCAAAATAATTGGGGGCAAAGGGACCTTGGTGTTTTTTATTTTCAATATTTATTTGGGGCTTGTACTCACTTTTGAGCAACCATTCTTTATATGCTTTTTCTGCATCATTGCTTAGTTTTTCTTCTTCAAGTTTGTATCCATTTTGCAATGCAAATTGCTGAGCACCCTCCCCCACCAACATTACATGAGGTGTAGTTTCCATTATTTTACGAGCTACACTTACAGGGTTTTTAATTTGTTTGAGACAAGCTACACTGCCAACATTCGATTTATAATCCATAATAGATGCATCTAAAGTTACCATACCATCTCTATCAGGGTTACCACCTAAGCCTACACAACAATCAATTTTATTTTCTATAAAAATAGCTCCACTTTCTACCGCATCCAATGCTGCACCTTTATTTTTTAAAATATTAAAAGCAGTTTTGGCTACATCTACACCACTATTCCATGTAGCTATTACAATGGGTTTATTAACCTTGCCAGCTTGCGCATTTACAAATGCAGTAGATACAGCCGCCAAACCAGTAAGTTGCAAAAATTTGCGACGTGTCGTCATTAAATGTTTTTAAGAAAGTATACCCAAATATATATTAACTTCAACCAAACTCCTAGTAAAATAAAATATAAAATAATCCTCTAAATATTTTTATTTTCTTACAAAATATTGTATTGATCCTTTTCAGAAAAAAAATATTATAAAAAGTAGTGGTGGATGATAAAATATGGGTTTATTAAAAAAATGATACTTGTTGCCATACCATTCTATCTTTCGATAAAAGATGAAAAAGAGAAATTGCTGAAAATAGCCCCGATTGCATTGGAAAAGGGTGAGGCACGAAACCCTTTGTAACGAAAAGCGGGAAACCAAGGTACATCAAAGCTTTTAAAGTTGATGCTTCAACGAATCGTTTGCAGCCAGCAATTTGCAGTTGGCAAATGAACTTTGTTAAAATACCAATCTTCTTTATAAACAAAAGGTACAATCAACCATTTAATCAATCAACTAATCCTGCGCACACTCCCTGCACCTTGGCTCATAAATATCTTTTTCACCTAAGAGTACTTGCCCGCCGGTAGCTATTTTTCGGTAAGAAATACTAGCCATACCACCACATTTCATACAAATCGCATGCAATTTTGTAATGTAATCTGCTACAGCTAAAAGGTTTGGCATCTGCCCAAAGGGTTTGCCCTGGTAATCCATATCCAGCCCAGCTACAATTACTCTAATACCTTTTAAAGCCAATTTTTCGCATACAAATGCAATTTCTTCATCAAAAAATTGAGCTTCATCTATTCCTACTACATCCACCCCTTCGGTCATTAGCAATATAGCATGGGCATTTTCAACAGGTGTGCTGTGTATAGAATTTGTGTCGTGACTTACAATTTTTACCTCGTCGTACCGCACGTCTATAGCAGGTTTAAAGATTTCTACCTTTAAATTGGCAATTTTTACTCGCTTCAACCTGCGAATTAATTCTTCTGTTTTTCCACTAAACATACTGCCGCAAATAACTTCTATCCAGCCTTTTCTTTCGCCCCTTAAATTTGGTTCTATGAACATTATTAAATTTTTATGATTGTGTTGCGTAACTTTAACGCAGGGTTGCAAAGATTAATGATTATTGCAAAAAAAGCAAAACAATTATTTTTGCTGTATTATGGTTTATGATGTACAAACTTTGGTATTAAAATAAAGAAATTTATCCTTTGAATAATTATAAAACTAAACAATATGGAACGAGTGGAAACACTTTGTAATTTATTGGCGGAGAAACTACAAAATAAAGCATCCATTAACGAATTGCTTAGCACTGTAAAGATGATGGAATCCGAATTACTTCATCTTAAAAATATTACGCCGCCAATTTTAAGCGAAGCATCGATAGCAACGGTGCATATAGCAAAACAAACTACTCCAGACAGCATAACGGAGGCTAGTGAAGATATTTCAATAGCAGAAGAAAAAATAGTGCAGGTACTGCAAATTGACGAAGCAGAAGTGGAAGCAGAATTAGAAGAAATAAAAAAGAATGTGGAAGTAAGAAGTACGCTTGGTTATCAAAACAGACCTCCTTTACATTTTGAAGGTTTGGATGAAATTCCCACATTTGCAAATAGGCAATCAATATTTGACATTGGCCTAACAAAAGATGCTATTAAGGAACTCAATGATATCTTACCAACAAACGATACAACATCTTTAAACGATGCATTGGGCAATACAACAAAAGAAATAAATCATACGTTACAACATACGCCAGCAAAGGAATTGAATGAAATACTTGCTTCTATAAATGAAGGCGAAAGTAAAATAGAAAATAAGGCTACAGAAAAAAATGAAACAAGTGCATTAGATGAAAGATACACTCCGGCGCCCATTAAGCAACATGCAAAGGAAGAAGCTAGTACTACTGCTGCAAAAGAGTTGAATGAAATATTACCAACAAACAATACCACTTCGTTGAATGACTTGCACAGCAAACCAGTAAATGAAGTAGCTGATATTTTTGAAGATGCTCCTATAAAAGATTTAAAAAAAGCCATTGGTGTGAACGAACGTTTTTTATACCTAAATGAATTGTTTAGAGGCGATGAAGCTATGTATGAAAGAAGTATAAAAACAATTAATGCATTTTCCATTTACCCTGAAGCTGAATTTTGGATTCGCAGAGAACTGAAATTGAAACTTGGTTGGGATGATAAATACAATACTGTAAAACAATTTGATCAATTGGTAAGAAGGCGATTTATGTGAAGATATTGAACAATAAGATTTGTAGCACTTTGTTTTTCGTACACATATTTTCTACTAATTTCTGAAGTATTTTTTAAAAATGTATCGTCTTGCAAAAGCTTATCTAGCAAGGTTTCTAGCTCTAATGCATTTTCAATGGAGAATGCCCCTTCTATGTCCACCAAATCTGTTGCTTCTTGAAATTTTTCATACTCTGGGCCAAAAACAATGGGTTTACCGTATACAGCTGCTTCCAAAATATTGTGTATCCCACTATCGTTAAATCCGCCACCAATATAAGCCACATCGGCCAACTCATACAATGAAGAAAGCATACCAACATTGTCAATAATAATAACTTGTGCATCTATATTTCCATCCATAAATTCAGAAAAGTAAACAGAATTTTTAAACAATTTTTTTATTTCCAATAATCTTTCGGTATCTATTTCATGTGGCGCAATAATAAATTTTATTTGCTCATGCATGCGTGCATAATGTACGAGTTCTTCTTCATCTTCTTCCCAAGTGCTACCAGCTACAATTACTTTTCTATTTTCACAAAATTGAATAAGTGCATCTGGTAAAGTTGTTTTATTTTCAGCTATGGCAATTACCCTATCAAATCTTGTATCGCCTGCTGGTATTGCATTTTCATGCATACCAATGGTTTTCAATAGCAATAAAGAATTTTCATTTTGCACAAATATTTTTTCAAAACTTTGCAATATTTTTTTCCATAAAGCGCCGTACCATTTAAAGAAAGGTTGGCTTTCTCTAAAAATGGCAGATACCAAAACTGTAGAAATATTTTTTTGTTTTAACAGCGTTAAATAATAATACCAATATTCATATTTAACCCAAATAACTAAGGATGGCTGTATAATTTCTATAAATGTATTGGCCGTAAATCTGCCATCTAGTGGTAAATAAAAAATACCATCTGCCCCAGTATAGTTTTTTCTTACCTCGTAGCCGCTCGGCGAAAAAAAAGTGAGCAGGATTTTATAAGTAGGATAATCTTTTTTTATTTTTTCTATTATTGGTCTGCCTTGTTCAAACTCGCCAAGGCTAGCGCAATGCATCCAAACTATTTTTTGGGAAGTAGAAAAACCATTTCTCCATTGCTGTAGTTTGCTAAAAATCCCCCTTCTACCCTCAAGCCATAAACGAGCCTTTTGGCTTCGCCAAGAGGTAAGCCTAACTGCAACAAAATAGAGCCCAAGAATAATATTGTAGAAAAATAGTGCCAAAAGCCTTGTTTTGAGGCAAATGTAAAGGCAAAAAATAGTAATAACCAATTATTTGCTGTACGATATTTTAGCCCTTCTAATTTGTATCTTTGCAGCCGCAAAAAAAAACTTATGAATCAAATACAAATGGTTGATACTAAAACACAGTATCATAATATAAAAGAAGAAATAGATGCTGCTGTTATAGGAGTTATGGAAAGTTCACGTTTTATTGGTGGGCAAGTAGTAACTGATTTTGCTACAAACCTTGCAAAATATCACAATAGTAAACATGTAATACCTTGTGCAAATGGTACAGATGCATTGCAAATAGCCATGATGGCATTGGGGTTGAAGGCAGGCGATGAGGTAATTACCCCATCATTTACCTACATAGCTACGGTGGAAGTTGCAGCATTGTTGGGTATTAAGCCCATTTTTATAGAGGTAGATAAACAAACTTTTTGCATGGATGCGGCCGTAATTGAAAAAGCCATCACAGCAAAAACAAAAGCCATTATACCTGTACATTTATATGGCCATGCGGCAGATATGGAGTCCATTATGGCCATTGCAAAAAAGCATAATCTTTTTGTAATAGAAGATAATGCCCAAGGTATAGGCAACGATTATACATTTAGCGATGGCAGCAAAAAGAAAACTGGGAGTATTGGGCATATAGGTTGCACTTCTTTTTATCCATCAAAAAACCTTGGCGCATATGGAGATGGTGGCGCAATACTTACTGATGATGATAATTTAGCTATACAATTAAAAATGATAGCTTCCCATGGGCAGAGCAAACAGTATTATCATGATGTAGTAGGTTGCAATTCAAGATTAGATGCTATGCAAGCAGCCATATTGGATATAAAATTAAAACATTTAGATGAGTATATTGCAGCACGTAGAAAAGCTGCAGATTATTATGATGCTGCTTTTGCTGGGAATAATAAAATAACTGTGCCTTTTAGAGCAGCCAATAACAATCATGTTTTTCATCAATATACTTTAACGTTAAATGGTGTGAATAGAGATGAGTTGAATAAATATTTGGCAGAAGTTGGAGTGCCATCAATGATTTACTACCCTGTACCTGCACATAAGCAAAAAATGTTTGAAGCATTTGGTGGGGGAGATTACCATTTAGAAACCACCGATTGGCTTACTGAAAGAGTTATTTCGTTACCTATGCATACGGAGTTGGAAAAAGAGCAGCAAGATTTTATCGTAAAAGAAGTTTTAAATTTTGTAAATAAATAATACTATGAAAATTGCTGTTGTAGGTACAGGATATGTTGGTTTGGTAACAGGAACTTGTTTTGCTGAAACCGGTAACAAGGTGATATGTGTTGATATTGATAAAACCAAAGTTGATAAACTTTCTTCTGGGGAAATAACGATATACGAGCCAGGTTTAGAAAAGCTTTTTTTGCGTAATCAAAAAGAAGGAAGGTTAACATTTACACAATCGCTTAGCGATGCAGTTAAAGATGCAGAGATTATTTTTTTAGCATTACCAACCCCTCCAGGTGCAGATGGCTCGGCAGATTTGAAATATATTTTAGCTGTAGCAGATGATTTAGGAAAGTTATTAAAGCCAACAGATTACAAAGTAATTATTGATAAAAGCACCGTACCTGTAGGTACGGCAGAAAAAGTACGTAATGCAATTTTAAAAAGTGGTGGCGAAAATATTGCAACCACTTTTGATATAGTTAGCAATCCTGAATTTTTACGTGAGGGTGTAGCGGTAGAAGATTTTATGCGACCAGATAGAGTGGTAATAGGTACTACATCTGAGAAAGCCATAAAAATTATGAATGAATTGTATGCACCATTTGTGCGCCAAGGCAACCCTGTAATTTTTATGGATGAAAATAGTGCAGAGCTTACCAAATATGCGGCTAATGCTTTTCTTGCAGTAAAAATTAGTTTTATGAATGAAATAGCACAAATGTGTGAGCGCCTGGGTGCAGATGTAGATATGGTTCGTAAAGGAATAGGAAGCGATGAAAGAATTGGAAAACGTTTTCTTTTTCCTGGCATTGGTTATGGTGGTAGTTGTTTTCCAAAAGATGTGCAAGCATTGGCTATGAGTGCAGATGAGGTGAATTATGATTTCAAAATTTTAGATGCCGTAATGGACGTAAATACAAAACAAAAGATACATCTTATTCCAAAAATAAAAGCTTTTTTTAATAATGAAATAAAGGGAAAACATTTTGCCTTGTGGGGCTTGGCATTTAAACCAAATACAGATGATGTAAGAGAAGCGCCTGCCTTTAGTATAATAGATGCGTTACTTTTGGAAGGTGCAACTGTTTCTACTTTTGACCCAGAAGCAATGCCAAATACAAAAGACATTTACGAAAATAAAATTACTTTCGCAACCAATCAATATGATACATTGCAACATGCAGATGCACTCATTATTGCTACAGAGTGGAACGAATTTAGAACCCCTGATTTTGAAAAAATAAGTAATACTTTAAAAACGAAAGCCATTTTTGACGGAAGAAATTTATTTGACCCTTCTCAAATGGAAAAACTAGGCTTTCATTATGAAAGCATTGGAAGAAGAGCTATATCACAACAAAAAAAATAAATACTATTTTGCAAAAAAGAATTTTAATTACAGGTGCAGCAGGATTCTTAGGATCTCATCTATGCGATAGATTTATAAAAGAAGATTTTCATGTTATTGCAATGGATAACTTGATTACTGGCGATTTGAAAAACATTGAACACCTATTCAAACTACCTAATTTTGAATTTTATCATCATGATGTTTCAAAATTTATTCATGTAACGGGTGAGTTACATTATATTTTGCATTTTGCATCTCCCGCAAGCCCAATAGATTATTTAAAAATACCCATTCAAACCTTAAAAGTAGGTTCGCTTGGCACACATAATTGTTTAGGATTAGCAAAGGCAAAAAACGCCCGCATACTAGTAGCAAGTACAAGCGAAGTATATGGCGACCCACAAGTGCACCCACAAAATGAAGAATATTGGGGAAATGTAAATCCAGTAGGGCCAAGAGGGGTGTACGATGAGGCAAAACGTTTTCAAGAAGCCATTACCATGGCATACCATACTTTTCACAACGTAGAAACAAGAATTGTAAGAATATTTAATACATATGGCCCACGCATGAGGCTCAATGATGGTCGTGCATTACCAGCATTTATTGGTCAAGCATTAAGAGGTGAAGATTTGACTGTTTTTGGTGATGGTAGTCAGACAAGAAGTTTTTGTTATGTAGATGATTTGGTAGAGGGGATTTATAGATTATTAATGAGCGATTATGCACAACCAGTAAATATTGGCAATCCTGATGAAATTTCTTTAAAAGATTTTGCCGAAGAGATAATAAAACTAACCGGCACTACACAAAAAATTGTATACAAACCATTGCCTGTAGATGATCCTAAGCAAAGGCAACCAGATATAACCAAAGCAAAAGAATTATTAGATTGGGAGCCGAAAGTGAATAGAGCAAATGGCTTAAAAATCACTTACGAATATTTTAAAAATTTGCCAAAAGAAGAATTGAATAAATTGCCTAAAGAATTTTAATAAGTTCAAACTATCAAAAATAACAATAGTAAATAATAATAAGTAAATAAGAAAAATGTATCAAGAATTAATAGAGAAAAAACAAAAACTTGCAGTAATTGGATTGGGTTATGTAGGCTTACCAATAGCATTAGAATTTGCAAAGAAAATAAAAGTAATTGGGTTTGATATAAATGCTGATCGAGTAAAGATGATGCAAAATAAAATTGACCCTAGTAAAGAATTAGAATCATCTGCCTTTGAAGGATGTGATATAGAATTTACAAATGACTTAAATATTTTAAGGGAAGCTACGTTTTTTATTGTAGCTGTACCTACACCAGTAGATGAGCACAATGTACCCGACCTTACGCCTATATTACGTGCAAGCGAAACAATAGGCAAAGTTATAAAAAAAGGAGATTATGTAGTGTACGAAAGTACCGTTTACCCTGGTTGTACTGAAGAAGATTGTGTACCGGTTATTAAAAAAATATCTGGGTTAGATATGGTATCGGATTATAAAATTGGCTACTCGCCAGAGCGTATAAACCCTGGAGACAAAGAACATACTATAACAACAATAGTAAAAGTAGTGAGTGGATGTTGCGCAGAAAGTTTGGATGTAATAGCCAAAGTATACGAGCTGGTTGTGAAAGCAGGCGTACATAGAGCATCATCTATAAAAGTTGCAGAAGCAGCAAAAATTATTGAAAATACCCAACGAGATTTAAACATTGCTTTAATGAATGAGCTCTCTATCATTTTCGACAAAATGAATATAAATACGTTTGAAGTATTAGAAGCAGCTGGAACAAAATGGAATTTTCTTCGTTTTCAACCCGGCCTTGTAGGCGGGCATTGTATTGGTGTAGATCCATATTATCTTACGTATAAATCTAAAGAGCTAGGCTATGATAGTCAGGTAATTTTAGCAGGTAGAAATATCAACGATGGTATGGCGGGTTATGTAGCCAAAAAAGTTTTACAACATATCATACAACACAATGGAAATATAAAAGATGCTAGAGTACTTGTGATGGGTGCAACATTTAAAGAAAATGTAAGCGATATTAGAAACAGCAAAGTGGCAGATGTGGTAAAAGAATTAAAATCTTTTTCGCTCAATGTTGACATTACAGACCCTCATGCAAGTAGCGAAGAGTTAATGCACGAATATGGTTTTGGCTTAATAGAAAGTATTGGGAAAGATTATGATGCAATCATTGTAACTGTGCCACATGCCGCCTATAAAGGTTTTGATGATGCCTATTTTGTATCAATAACAAAAACCGAAGCGCTTATATGTGACTTAAAAGGAACATATAGAAACGAAATAAAAAATAGAACGTATAAGAGTTTGTAAAAAGTTGAAAGTTGTCGAGGTTTGTTTAATTGTTGAATAAAAAAATTATGGAATTATACCACGAAGCAAGTTTAACAGATAAAACTTTTTTAATAACTGGAGGTGCTGGTTTTATTGGTGGGCATTTAGCAGAATATTTATTGAAACATGGTGCAGCAAAAGTACGTGTAATAGATAATATGGCAAATGGGTTTGAGAGCAATCTTGATGTACTAAAAAAATACCCAGCTTTTGAATTTATGCATGGCGATATTAGAAATTTTGAAGATTGCAACAACGCATGTAAAGGCATAGATTATGTAAGTCACCAAGCTGCATTAGGCTCTGTTCCTCGTTCTATAAAAGAACCTGTTTATTTTAATGATGTGAATGTAGGAGGTTTTGTAAATATGCTAAAAGCTGCTGTTGATAATGGTGTGAAACAATTTGTGTATGCATCATCATCGTCAGTATATGGTGATGAACCTACATTGCCAAAAGTAGAGTCAAAAATAGGCAATTGTTTATCGCCTTATGCTGCTACTAAAAAAACAAATGAATTGTATGCACAAATTTTTGCAGATGTGTATGGTTTAAAAATAATGGGCTTTCGGTATTTTAACATTTTTGGCCCTAGACAAGACCCAGATGGGGCTTATGCTGCCGTAATTCCATTATTTGTGAAAGGAATAATGAAACAAACACCTGTATATATAAATGGTGATGGTGAACAAACGAGGGATTTTACTTTTGTAGATAATGCAGTACAAATAAATGTAAAGGGACTACTTACACAAAATACTGAGGCCTTAAATAAGGTTTACAATGTAGCTGTTGGAGAAAATTTTAGTGTGAATTATTTGTACAATATTTGTAAAGAAAATCTTGACAGTAATTGGGCAGCTACTTACAGAGAACCTAGAGCAGGAGATATCAGAAATTCATTGGCGGATATAACACTCGCCAAAAAATTATTGGGTTACACGCCTACTAAAAGATTTGAAGATGGCTTGGTAGAAACCATTTCTTTTTTTAAAAATCTATACAAGAACTCATAATTAAATATCTATGCCGTTTATTAAAACCGATTTTCCTGATTTATTAATTTTTGAACCAAAAGTGTTTGAAGATAGTCGTGGATATTTTTTTGAAAGTTATAATGCAAATACCTGCAAAGCTGATGGCGTAGAAATGACTTTTATACAAGACAACCAAGCAAGATCTGAATATGGTGTTATACGAGGTTTGCATTATCAATTGGCACCATATGCGCAAACAAAATTCATACGAACATTATTAGGATCTATTTTAGATGTAGTAGTAGATATGAGAAAGGGCTCTCCTACTTTTGGAAAATCGTTTAGCATAGAATTATCTGCTGCAAATAAAAGACAACTCCTAGTTCCAAAAGGATTTGCACATGGCTACTCTGTACTCAGCTCTATAGCAGAAGTATTTTATAAATGCGATGCCTTTTACAATAAAGAAGCAGAGGGGGGGCTGTTATTTAATGACCCTATTTTAAATATTGATTGGAAAATTGAAGCTGGAAAAGAAATTGTTTCTGAAAAGGATTTAGTACAGCCAACCTTTGAACATTGCAAAAATAATTTTGAGTTTTAATGAATGCTACAAACATAAAAAAAACAATTTTAATTACTGGTGCTCAAGGGCAGCTAGGTTGTGAGTTTCAAGCATTGCAAGCATCATTTCCAAAATATCATTTTTTATTTGCAGGCAGAAACGAATTGCAAATTGCCGATGAAATTTCTATAAACAACTACTTCTCCAATAACAACATTGATGTTTGTGTAAACTGCGCCGCATATACAGCTGTAGATAAAGCAGAACAAGAAAGAGAATTGGCAACAAGCGTAAATGCCACTGCTGTTGGATACTTAGCCAAAGCATGCAAAATATACAATACTCAATTCATACATATTTCTACCGATTATGTTTTTGATGGTACAGCTACTACTCCTTACAAACCAGAAGATAAGACAAAGCCTGTAAATTTTTATGGACAAACAAAACTTGATGGTGAACTTAATGCCATTAAAGAAAATAAAAATAGCATCATCATACGCACTGCTTGGGTGTATAGCAGCTTTGGAAATAATTTTGTAAAAACGATGATGCGTTTAATGAACGAAAGAGAAAGCATTGGCGTAGTAAAAGACCAACATGGCGCACCAACTTACGCCGCAGATCTTGCTGCTGCTATTATGCAAATTATTGACAAGAATAATTTTGTACTTGGCATTTATCATTACAGCAATAAAGGCAATATAAGTTGGTACGATTTTGCAAAAGAAATAGCTGCGCAAATAAATACAATATGTATTGTAAATCCAATTACTAGCGCACAATTCCCCACACCTGCTGCTAGGCCTGCTTATTCGGTGTTGGATACGGCGAAAATATGTTCAACATTTGGTATTGAAATTATGGATTGGAAACAAAGTTTGAAAAAATGTATTAGATTGATGGTATAAAATGTGTTAATTTTTTAAATACTGCTCAAACAACCAGTCTTGCTTTACCATACAATTAAAGCTGAAAAAAAATATAACAAATAGCCCAAACAAAAGCATAATAAAGCTTCATAGATCACAACCCAAAACATTCTCTTAAAAAAATGCCTGCAAAAACTAGCAGACATCTATCAAATAAATCAAATTCATTTACGAAAACATTTCCCTAACCTTATCAAAAAAAGATTTTTCACTTTTTTCAGGTGCTGGTATAAAATTTTTAGAATCGTTTAGTCTTTCTAATATTTCTTTTTCATCGTGGCTTACATGCTGTGGTGTCCAAATATTTACTTGTATAAGTTGGTCGCCTTTTTCGTAACTGTTTACGTGAGGAAAGCCTTTGCCTTTTAATCTAAATATTTTTCCGCTTTGTGTACCTGGCGGTACTTTTATTTTTGCACGGCCATCTATTGTTGGCACTTCTACTTGTGTTCCAAATACGGCATCTGGAAAAGATATGTGTAAATCGTAGCCAACATTTAACCCATCTCTTGTAAGCTGTGGGTGTGTTTCTTCTTCAATTAACACAATTAAATCGCCTGCACTACCACCACGCTCTCCAGCATTGCCGCGGCCTGTAACACTCAGCTGCATGCCCTCTTGCACACCTGCAGGTATATCCACAGTTACGGTTTCTTCACCATACACCGTACCTTGGCCTTTGCATGAATTACATTTTGCAGTAATGGTACTGCCTTCTCCACTACAGGTTGGGCATGTGGTTACTGTTTGCATTTGCCCAAGAAAAGTATTTTGCACCCTACGTACTTGTCCACTACCACCACATGTGCCACAGGTTTGCATACTGTTTTTATCTTTTGCACCTGTGCCGGTGCATGTATCGCACTTTACATTCTTTTTTACTTTTATGGTTTTGGTAACTCCTTTTGCAATTTCTTCAAAATTCAGTTTCATTTTCACACGCAGGTTACTACCCCTTGTACCACGGCTATTACCTCCTCCTCTACTTCTACCTCCGCCAAAAAAACTTCCAAAGCCTCCGCCATCGTCACCACTTCCAAATATGTCTCCAAACTGGCTAAAGATATCATCCATATTCATACCGCCACCGCTAAAGCCACCACCGCTTCTGCCTCCTGCAAACGCATTGTGACCAAAGCGGTCATACTGTGCTTTCTTGTCGGAGTCGTTTAGTATTTCGTAAGCTTCTGCTGCTTCTTTAAATTTGTCTTCTGCCGCTTTATCGCCTGGGTTACGGTCAGGATGAAACTGCATAGCCGTTTTGCGGTATGCTTTTTTTATTTCGTCGGCAGATGCGCCTTTTTGTACACCTAGTATTTCGTAGTAATCTCTCTTCATAAATTTAATAATGTGCCATTTTACAAATAGGCAAATGTGCAAAATTTTTTAACTATTGGAGGCTTTTGCAGATTGGCAAATTTTCCCATTTGCATATTTGTTTTTTATTTCCCTACTACCACTTTTGCAAAACGAATTAATTTATCGTTCATGTAGTAACCTTTTTGCAATTCGTCTACCACTTTACCCGCTTTATCTTCACCGGCTGGTATTTCTGTAACTGCCTCGTGTTTTTCTACATCAAAGTCCGTATCTATGCTTTCCATTGGTACAATACCTTTTTGTTGCAACGTAGAGCGGAGTTTATTAAATACCAATTGTACGCCTTCCTTTACTTGTGTAATATCTTCGCTTACAGAAATTTGTTTTTCGGCTCTATCCATATCATCGGCAACTTCTAATAAAGAAATAGCCATTTCTTTGCCAGCAGTTTGAAACATTTCCATACGCTCTTTAGCAGTGCGTCTTTTAAAATTATCGAACTCGGCAAACAAACGTAAGTATTTGTCTTTTTGCTCTTGTATTTCTGCTTCTAATTTTTCGGTTGTGTTTTCTGTATCCGAATCTGGATTACTAAGATGTGTATGACCTGGAATATCTGCATCGGAATTAATATCCATTTGTTGTTCTTCTACCTCTGGTACGTTTATTTCTTTTTCCTGCATAGGTTTGTTTCTTTTAAAATGTGTGCAAATGTACAACAGTACAGTAGCTTTTTAGTTCAATTTCTATGATTTTATGCCTATCCTAACTATAAAATAGTTTTGAGGATATACTTTCCAACTTAACGGCAAACGTATTCAAAAGGATTTTTTTGCCAAAGTTGAGGTACAAAACTCCTCTTTGCAAAGATTTTGCCAATGGCATATTTCAGTCAAATTGACACCAAAAATAGAAAGGAATTAGTTTACGACTAAAAATTTGCCAGATTCAATGACAATACCGTTTCTATCTAACAATTGATAGATATACACACCACGGTAAAAATTTTCGTCTTTTAGATCTATAGAAAGAAACGAAGGAATATTTTTAGCCTTATACATGCTTTTTCCAATAGAGTTAAGTATTTGAATGGAATAAGAACGACTATAATCTCTTTGAAAAGAAAAATTCACCACCGTAGTGGCAGGATTTGGATAAGTATTTATCATTTTTAGCTGCGTAGTTCCATCGATAGATGTTGTTCTATTTTGAGCAAAAGATGTAAAGTTTATTCCAATAATAAAGGATAATATGAAAATTATTTTTTTCAACGGTGTAAAAATAAGGCAAACATTTTAAATAAAGTGTTATAAATGCATAAAAAAGTGAACAATATTATAGCGTAAATAACGTTCACTTTTACAATTTATTATAGTATTTAGCCTAAACTTTCAAGTTTTTCGTTAATTGCCTCAAAATTGGGTATGTCTCCAGCGCTTTCTAATACTTCGGCATATTGTACTATTCCTGCTTTATCTATAACAAATGCAGAGCGTTTGCTTACGCCTTTCATATTCATATCAGTAAAAGAATCGTATATGCTACCATAGTCAGTAGATGTTTCTTTATTAAAATCACTTAATAAAGGGAAATTATACCCTTGTTCTTCTTTATATTTAGCGAGTGTAAAAACCGAATCTACAGAAATGCCAAGCACTTGTGCATTTGCATTACTGTACTTGGCTATTTCATCCCTTACGCTACAAAGTTCTTTTGTACATACACTTGTAAAAGCAACAGGAAAAAATAATAACAATACATTTTTTTCGTTCTTAAAATCTGATAATTTTATTACTTTCTTTTCTGAATCGTATAAAGAAAAATCTGGTGCTTGCTGAGAAACTGTTATTGACATAAATTATTTTTTTATCTTGCAAAGATAACAGTTAAAAAGCTTTATCTTAAACGCTCCATTAACAAAATGGATTGTAATAATAAATTGTAGAATATGACCCCTCTTTTCAAAAAACTGAATTTTAAAAACAATTCTGCCATTGTAGCTATTAATAATCCAAAAAGTTTTGAGGCTGAGTTGAATGCTATGAAAGAAATGACCCCAATAATACAAAGTATAAAAAAAGTAAAAGAAATAGATTTTGCACTTCTATTTGTAACACAACAAAAAGAAATAGATGTATTGATAAGAGAAATTTTTCCGAAACTAAAAGGCGATGCCGTACTTTGGTTTTGCTATCCCAAAGGCACATCTAAAAATTACAAATGCAATTTTAATAGAGATACCGGGTGGCAAACTGTAGCAACATATGATCTTGAAACAGTAAGAATGGTAGCAATAGATGAAGACTGGAGTGCGCTTCGTTTTAGAAAAGTAGCATATGTAAAAACAATTACAAGACGAGAAAGTTATGCACTTACAAAAGAAGCAAAGGCAAGAACAACTCAAAAAGGAAAATAAAGCATCTTATCTAACAAAACCACTAACAGTTTTGTATATTTAATATAAAGACTAAAAAATACCTCCTTGCCAATACAATATAAAATATGTTTTTAAAAATCTCAACCATAAATAGTGACCAAGGGCTACCAAATGAGCAGGTACATGCTGTAAAACAAGATAAATTTGGTAGAATATGGATGGCTACTCCCGCTGGTTTGGCTTGCTACAATGGAAACTCCATAAAAGTTTACGACACACGTTCTGGACTTGATTGCCTTGGCTTGCGCACCATTAACATCACTGATGATGGCATTGTATGGATAGGAACTGACCGTGGGTTAGAAGCCATAAACATAGATGGAACAAAAATTGATTTAGACATAACATTTGATTGGAAATATGGTATTGCACAATGTATTTTAAAAAGCAAAGGATTTTTATACGTTGGCACCTCATTTGGGTTATTAAAAATAAAACAAACCAATGAAGTATTAGAATTAGAGTATGCTGATAATATTGGATTAGTAAGCAAAATAATTGAAAAAGATAATGCCATTTTTTTTGTAGTATCCGCAAAATATGGCTTGTTAGAATATAATGGAATAAATTGGAAAGTTGTAAATGAACATTTACCCGAGGGAGACTTAATTACTTGTATAGAAAAAACTATTGACAACTTTTATCTTGTAGGTAGCACGAATGGATTGTATGTATTAAATAATGCTTATGAAATTGTGGAACATTTTTTTGTCGCCAATCATCCAAAAAAAATAACTGCTATAAAGGTATTGGGAGATGAGTGGTGGATGGCCTTTGGGCATACGATTATTTTAGGAAAACCTACCTCTAGTAATATAAAAATAATAGAACAAGAAAATATAAATAACCTTATTAATGATTTATTTATTGATTTTACAAATAATATCTGGATAGCAACCAATAACGGAGGATTAAAAAAAATATCCATACTTAGAAAAACTTTATCAAAGATTAATTGTAGTGCAAATAATTCTGCTTTTTCTGTTAAACAAATAAATGAAAACAAAGATTTATTGGTGGGTGGAGATGGTTTTTGTTCCATAGTGCCTAAAGAGCAAAGCAGTACAAAAAAAACAATTACACTTTCTACATTACCTTCTATTGTATGGGATACTTGTACAGACCCGATAGATAAGAATATTATTTGGCTTGCAACTGTAGATGGATTGTATAGTTCTACAAACTTAGGAAAAGCTGTACGTTTTAAAGATAAAAATAACATAATTAATAGCCCAAATAGAGTATTGTTAACTAGAGAGAATGAAATATGGCTGGGAACTATTAGTGGCTTGTATAAAATTACAAATAACATTGTAGCCGAGGTGTTAAACCAAGCCGGAGATAAATTTGGTTATGTATATGCATTAGCACTAGATAAAAATAATAAAATTATTATTGGCACATTAGGGCAAGGCCTTTGGAGAGAAACTGACTTTGGTATTGTGCATGTGATATCCGAATGGCTAACTGAAAAAGGAAATACCTATGCCGTAGTGCCAAATAAGGCCGGCGATATATTGGTAATACAAGAAGAAAAAGTAATAGTACTAGACAATAAAAACAACACTAGACTAGTAACATCAGAATATCCAATAGCAGGATGGGCTTGTGTATGGTTAGATGTAAACAGTATAGCTACAGGCTCTAATGATGGCATAATAATAATAGATGTAGATACTGGTATGGTAAAACAAAGAATTAATTTATTATTAAGCAAAGCCGATTGGCAGTTTACAAGTACAAGGGCAATAATGCTTGATGAAGATGAAAAATTGTATTGCTGCCTAAATGCAGGATTGTATGCACTTGATTACAAAAAAATTCAACATTTTAATGTAGCTCCAAAAGTACAACTAGATGAAATTGTGTGGCAAAACGTTATTCCCCCAAAAAGTAATTTTGAATATAAAATTCCAACAGGAAATTGGTCGGTAATTATTTCTGTTTTTGCAGCATGGTTTACGGATGAAAAGCAAGTGCGTTTTCGTTTTAAGTTGGTTGGTTTTGATGAAAATTGGACCCAATTATCTGAACGACCAAGCATTAGATATAGTTCTTTACCGCTTGGCAAATATGAATTACAATGCCAAGCTTACACGGCTCTTACCGGTTTTGGCAATATGGAAACCATTATGCTTATCAATATTTTTAGCCCTTGGTTTATTGTTGGCATCACCCCCTTTGTTAGTAAAATTAGTAACTCAATTAATTCATTGTTTAAAACAAAAAACAGAAACCGATTGTTGTTAGAAAAAAACAAAGATCTAGTTGCCGAAATTAGAGACCGAGAAATGGCAGAACAAGCTTTGGAGAGGTATAAGTTACAACTAGAAGAAATAGTTGAGAATAGAACAAAGGAATTAATATATCAAAAGGAAAGAGCGGAATCGGCAGACAAAATGAAATCAACATTTTTATCTAACATGTCTCATGAAATTAGAACACCACTTGGCATTGTAATAGGAATGAATAATTTATTGCAAAAGACAAACCCTAGTTTGGTACAGTTGGATTATATTAACAAAATTGAATCATCTGCAAAGCACTTATTAGATGTTATAAACGATATTTTAGACATCGCTAAAATAGAATCAGGAAAAATAGAATTGGAACAAGCGAGTTTTTCATTGAATGATATTATAAAGAATTTAGAAACATTTGCTGAAATAAATGTAGGCGATAAATATGTGGCATTCTTTGTAGAAAATGAAATAAAAACAACAAACAAATTTGTTGGAGATGCGCTTAGATTAAAACAAGTACTTCTAAATTTAGTAAGCAATGCATTTAAATTTACAGAAAAAGGGAAAATTATTTTTTCAGTAAAACAAGAAATAAATGCTGAACAAAAAATGGAATGCACCTTTTCTGTGAAAGATAGTGGTATCGGAATGAATAATGAACAATTAGCAAAAGTTTTTAACGCTTTTGAACAAGGCGATAGTAGCATTTCGAAAAAATATGGAGGCACAGGGCTTGGCCTAAATATAAGTTACCACTTTATATCACTTATGGGTGGCGAGTTAAAGGTAACAAGTGAAGTAGGGAAAGGAACATCGTTTTATTTTACTATCCCTTTAGGTATTAGCAATGAACAAGATATAATTAATGAAAATAAATTTATTAAACCACCTTACGAAACTATTTATCCAATAGGCTTTGTAGAAATTAAACATGCCAAAATATTAGTTGCAGAAGATGATATACTAAATCAATTTATTATTAAGCAGATATTGCAAGTTGAAGGATTTAATATTACAATTGCAAGTAATGGAATAGAATGTATTGATTATTATAAAAAAGAAAGAGATTTTGATTTGATATTGATGGATGTACAAATGCCTGAAATGGATGGTTTTGCGGCAGCTAATTTTATTCGCAAAGAGATGCAAGATAATGATATAAAGATAATTGGCATATCTGCCAATGCTTTTACAGAAACAAAGGCTGAAGCAATACAAAGTGGTATGAATGATTTTATAAGTAAACCAATAAATGAAAACGAGCTTTTTGGTATACTTACAAAATGGTTACATGTTCAAAAATAAAAATTGATATATTAAAAATTACTACGCATAAATGATTACAGAAGTTGTAAAAATATTGATTATCGAAAATGACATGAGTCATAATAATGCAACGCAAAAAAGATTTAACGAGTGTGAAATAGAATGCACTTTACACTTTTCTACTTCTGACATAACCTCTATAAGTACATTGCACAACAAAAGTTTTGATATTGCTTTTATACATGCAGATATTTATAAAAAACTAGGGCAAACTTTAATAGAAGATTTACAAAAAAATGATAAATACATTTCTCTGATTTATGTTTTAGATAAGCCAGACCCTAGCTTTGCAAAAATAGTGATGGCAGAAAGAGCTAGTAATTGCATTACAAGAAATTACTTGGTACCAGAAGTATTATCCGTACTTATAAACCAGTGTATTATTATTAGAGAAACAGAAATTACTTTACAAAATATGATAACAGAAAATATTACCGCCAACGAATTAAATTTCTTAACAGAAATTAGTTACCAAATTAGAACCCCACTAAACAGTATTATTGGCTTTTCTTCTGCCATGTTGGAAACAGAAAAAACAGAAAAGGGTATTATTTTTTTACAAGCCATAAAATCATCTGGCGAAAAAATAGTACAGATACTAGATGAAAAATTAGGCGTTCACATGGATGCTAATGCTCTTGTGCAAGAAAATATAAACTCCTCTATAAAGAAAATTCATTTTAACCAAATCGTAAAAATGAAAATTCTGTTGGTTGAAGACAATGTACTGAACATTAAATTAATAGAACATTTGTTTTCTGAATATGGCATGAATGCCGATATAGCGCTTAATGGAAAAATTGCCATAGACTTAATGCTGCAAAAAGACTATGATTTAATATTAATGGATATTGAGATGCCGGATATGAATGGTTATGAAGCGACAAAATATATTAGAGAAGAACTTGGTAGTACTGTACCGATCATTGCACTTACTGCACATGCTTTGCCAGGAGAAAGAGAAAAATGCTTAGAGCTTGGTATGAATGATTATCTAACAAAACCAATTGATACGAATAAACTATTTGAAAGTATTTATGAAACATTACGCACATCAATAACTACTCAAACTCAAGACATAGAACAGGTAACCAATTTGCAAAATTTAAAAGATACCATGTATGGTAAAGAAGCTGCTATTAAAGAAATGCTCGGTTATCTCTTAATACAAGTACCAATATACCTCTCAGAATTAAATGAAGCTGTAAATAAAAAAATATATAGTGATATTGCAAGATTAGCACATAAAATAAAATCAGCCATTCTTATAATGGGAGCAAAAAATGTAGAACCTCTCGTAAATGAAATAGAGCAAATGGCAAAAAAAAATACTGCTATTGATAAAATTATTTCACTAAATAATGAACTGAATAAAAATTGCAATAAAGCAATGGATGAAGTTTTAGAAGAAAAAAATAAAATGAAAGAATAGGCTAAAATAAATGCCCGCATTTCTGCAGGCATCATGTTGTATAATTTAACTCTAATAATTCTATTGAGAGAGAGAAATATGTACTTGTAAACCAGCCCTTGTGTTAGTAGTAGGTGCACTAGATGATATGTATGGTTTTATTTTTGTTTGGTCAAAATAAAACTTAAGCCCAATTCTATTGTTTAAAAAATAATCTATGGTTGGACGTATTGTTATTTCTCTACTACCTCCAGTTGCAAAATTATTATCGTTATCTAATCTGCTATTGGCCGTTACATTATCACGTACCCGATAGTCTAATCTAAATGCAATTTCATTGTCCATTTTTCCTCCACCCAAAATTTTAGGTAGCTTTAAATTTCTTAGAATTGGCAATCCCTTTTTTCTATAGCCCATTCCAATAGAAAACTCAGTACTTCGCTGCTCACTTAGTTGGTAATCATATAAACTCAAACTAAGCGTACGAGATTTTGCATACTCAAATTTGGCCTGAAATTGATTGGTGAATGCCATATCAAAACCTATAAGAGGAGAGAATTGCTCTTGTATACTTACATTTGGCACCAAAAAGAAAGGTATAAAAGCTTTTGAAACGGTATCATAAAAAGATGGATAACCAAATTTTGAAACATCTTGATACAACAATGCTGAGGCAAATCCATTCATACTTAAATTACCATTGTATCCATGCGATACACTAAAACTGTTAAATATTTTTTCAAGCCCTTTTATTTTTGATAACCCGTTGTAATTCAAATTCCAATTTGGTTTTGGCAAAATGGCTCTAAAAGGATTAGATCTCGTACGACTATCCGATTGCTTAATTAATCCAATAGTTTCAGCACTTTCTCCTGTATATGCGGCTATAAATGAAGGTATCAATACATCTACCGCATATTTGCCATAGCCATATGCATAACCATCTGCTGATGGCCCTACAGCCCTACTGTATGGGTTTTCTGCGCCCAGTCTTTTACTTAAAACTAATCTGTTGTCTTGAAAAGTTTTAAATGTTTCTGATACTCTGTTTGGATCAAACTTTCCAAACAGTGTTTTAAAAGCAATATAACTTACATCAAATCCACCTGTTGAGTAAGGAGTAAGGTGTTGAAATGTGGCATTGCTACCACCAGTTGTATCAATATATCTAAACGTTTCAGAATAATTTTTACTAAATGTTTTTTTCAAATCTACCGTAATGGTAAGATCTCTTATTGGTTCAAGTGTAGCTGTGGCTGCAATCGTTTGATCAAAATTTTGTTTAAACAAATAATTAAAATCCGCATCTCTAGTTATTAGCCCTTGCCTAGATTTTCTATTAAGCCAGTTACTATCTACCTGCCTACCAAATACAAAATCTAAACCTGGCGCTAAACTTTTAAAATTCTGTCCGATAGCTTGTGTACTATCGGTGTAGCCTGGTAATCTTGTATTGCCATTTTCTGAAACAGTTACATTTATTTGCTTCACACTCGTTAATAACTTGCCCAAAATTTTAAATGGTGTGCTCACATAAGGCAATGCAGATTTATCCAAAATTTTTCTTGTACGCAACACTCGTTTGCCAGATTTTGTAGTTACACTATCTGTAATTTTTGTATATCTGTTTTTCCATCTTTCTTTATCAGCAATATTGGTTGGAGCATCTAGCTGACGAAGAAATTTAGATTTTATATACAATCTATTAAAATCCATTTGTACAGTTGCTTCTTTCTGTTGACCATTCTCCAAAAAGTTTCCAAGATTAACTGCAAGTCTACTAGCGCCTATCCACTTATATGTAGCTTGATATTTTACATTAGCCGTTACAAAATCCAACAAAGGGATTTTACTTGTTGGTAAAGTATAAGAAAAAGATGCCGTTTGATTATACAATGTATTTCTTCCCCCTTTTATTAAATTTCTCCATACAGAATCTTTTTTCTCTTTAGTGTCTATTCTACCAAATGGCTCATCTACTCTAGAGTTGTTAGTAGCTGTGAAATCTAACAATAGAGAACGTGTAAAATTCCAACGCAAAATATAATCTCTTTGAAAAACTAAATATTTGTCATACGTTTCTGGCGTTTGATACTTATCCCCACCCAAACTTCTTGGTTTTATTACGCCAAATTGTCTCTGTATATCTGCTCTAAAAGTTAATTGAGATGGCAGTAAATTAAAATTAAAATCTTTTACCAAATCAAACCATCTTGTTTTTGTTTTCTTAAACAAAAACTTAAAAGGTGTAACATATTTTGGCTGGGGTGCATAATTATATCCCAATACGCCTCTATGTCTTGTAACATCATTATACTCTATAAGTGGGCTGTACTTACTTGTTTTTAGGTATGAATAACTTACATCAATATTGGAGATGTCGTATATTTTCGGTTTTTTAGTTCCAGTTCTATTTTTCTTAACGTTGGTAAAGTTTACAGTTTTTATAGAAGTGAAATCAACTGCGGTTTTACGAATAGAATCTTTTTGACTAGCAGGTACAGCCTTTAATTTATCTTTTAATTTTATATCTAAATCGTATGGGTCATATTCAGGTGAACTCACACTTTGAGAGTAGCTTGCAAATACAGGAATGGATATGACGGCTTTTTTGGGTAGCAATTTACCAAGCTCTAAGGTTGTAGATACATCAAATTGATAAAAGTCATCCCTCGTTCTTTCATTTACTCTTTGCTCCAATGTACCAAAACCTTTGGTGTGCATATTTCCTGAAATCGATAATGTACCCAAATCTGCCAATTGAAAATCTGCACGCAATAATGCGGCATATCCACCTTCTTCATCTATTTGAGAAAGGCGTAATTCATTTGCCCACATTTCTCCATTAGCAGCTGGAGTAGCAGCACTATTTTCTACACCAATCAGTATACCTTTTACTTCTCCCAAATTAGGATTACCCATTACCGAGTATGTTTGTCCATTTGGTTGAATACTTTGAAATATTTTATTAAGTGGTGTAGACGATAAATTTCTATCTTGCTTAATTCTTGTAAGCGCAGTTAAATCCAATTCTAAAGAATTTTGTGGATTCCATAATGAATCATTGTACTGTTCTGAATCAGGACCATACTTAATTGCAGCATCTTGCTTGGTGTTTATAAGCGGTATTCTTACTTCGTAATAGTTGTTTATAAAATCAGTGCCAATTCTAATTACTGCCGTCATATCCTTGTCTCGCAAATTAGGCAAAGTATTTTTTGCTTGCTCTGAGTGAATGTACATACTCAGTTTTTTAAACTGTCTCAAATCTTTGTTTACAAAAGTTTGAAACACTGCTTTAGCATCACCCTTTTTAAGATTGGTATATTGTAAGTTTATAGCTTGCTCATTTTGCAAAAGATTTACACCATTGTTGCTCAATGTTTGTTGTCTTTGTATATCTCTTGGTGTACGATAAGGTAAAGGATCTCTTGTGTCGTTTTCTTCAATGTTTACGGCACCGATATTAAAGGGTGTGTTGGTTGCTACGTTTTGTTGTCCTGTAGAATCTACTTGAAATTTAAACTTTCTCCAAATATTTCTAGTAAGTTGTAATGTACCAAAACGTACTACAGCTGTATCATCAAAATCAGTCATAAACATTCTTATAAATCGGATAGATTTAAAATCGGAAATAGTACCAATAGGAGTACCTCCAGAAATAGGTATACGAAATTGATACCAAGTCTCTACCCTAGTAGCTCCATTAGGTAGCGTTACGGTTACATCTTTTCTATCTACAATGTTATTTGGTCCTCCTATAGCCATTGCAGGATCATTCTTAG
>JAYSWO010000224.1:0-1818 GCA_043717975.1 Ferruginibacter sp.
AAGAAATGTAAACAGTATGTTTACAGGTATTACTAATTCAAACAATTTTAATCAACAAATAGATATTACGAATAATTATGCACTCACATTAAGCAACCACAAAGTTGCTACAAGAAATTCAATGTCTTTATCAATATTAGTATACGGCCTTTTAATCATTGCAGTGCTAATGATTTTATCAAAATCTTAAGCTACTTTTTCTAAGTATGCGTTACTAAAATTTTTGCTATAATATCTATGGCTTTTTGAAGTTTATATGTTTCTTTTTGTTATTTCTCCTTAGAAATACACGCCTAGCTATATCCTATCGAAAAAAATTCACCTACCATTTTGAGGTCTTTACCGATAAAATCTTTCCAATTACCTAAAACGGCTTTTTGCTGCTATTTTCTCATTATACATTTGTGTTATAAAAATAAGTAACATGAGAAATAAAAACTACAACAAAGAAGAAAACAGAGAAGGAAGTAAAATGATTGCAGGTGTAATAATCGTAGCGGTAGGCCTTGCCTTATTATTGCGCAATATTGGTTTTTTATTACCACATTGGTTGTTTACTTGGCCCATGATTTTAATATTAGTGGGTGTTTACACTGGTTTTAAGCATAATTTTAAAAATAATTCTTGGCTTATTGTAACAGGCATAGGTGCATTTTTCCTTATTCAAAAATTTATACCATCGCTACATTTGGAACCCTATTTTTGGCCACTAATTATCATTGCCATTGGAATAATTTATATACTAAATCCCAGTAAAAATTTTTGGAATAATAGTAAACAAACAAAAAATTATAATATACAAGATAATATAGGCACAACATCGTGGCAAGGTTTTGCAAAAAGCGAAACAGTGGATGGTAATGACGAATTTAAAGTAAGCTCAATCTTTAGTGGTGTTAAAAGAAATATTATTACAAAAAATTTTAAGCAAGGCCAGATAACTTGCATATTTGGAGGTGCAGAAATAGATATGACCCAAGCCGATATACAACAATCTTCTGTAATAAGATTAGATGTAGCTTTTGGAGGAGTAGAAATATTGGTGCCTGCTAATTGGGTTGTGCAAAATGACATTCAAGGTGTGTTTCATGGCGTAGAAGATAAAAGATATAATAATACTTCTACCATCGACTCTAGTAAAGTTCTTATACTTAAAGGAAGCTGCTTGTTTGGTGGTGTAGAAATAAAAAGTTATTAAGGGTTCTTGTTACGGAGTATGTTTAAAATACTCCCAAGAAGTGTCAGCTATTAAAAAGAACTTTTTATTTAAAATGTATCATACAAAGCAGACAACGCTCACTTTTTAGAAGCAATAATTTTAAATGTCCTTTTTATATCAACATAAAATATATAGTTATGAATTGGTATCTTTCAAAATTAGTATTTCGTATTATTTGTGGCAATGGCTTACACACAGCCCAATTTGACGAGCAACTCCGCATTATACGAGCAGAAGATGAATTACATGCTTTTCAAAAAGCAAGATCTATAGGTGAGCGGGAATGCATGGAAGAGCATATTGTAAGAAGAGTTCAATGGAAGTTTATAGATGTAAGCGAAATTCATCTTTTATCTGATTTTATAGATGGGGCTGAAATTTATTCTAAAATAACTGAGGAAGATGATTCCGATTTGTACATTCGCACTACACAAAAACGGGCGAAGCAATTATTGCAGGATGGACTTAATAATTTTACACTTATAAATAATATTGCTATTGGCTGTTAATATTTTTTCTAATAAAAGAGAAAAATTGATACTTGCTACCGTATTTCTAATATGGTGGTGTGTATGGGGAGTTCTTTATATTGTGATATT
>JAYSWO010000225.1:0-4599 GCA_043717975.1 Ferruginibacter sp.
TTCAGAAAATGTATTTAACTCGGCTAATAATTTTTTTATTTCTTCATCTGTTTGTACCAACACATAGCTGTGTGGCGTATTGCCAATATGTTTATCGGCAATCATAATTGGTTCTGCATCTTCTACCTCATCTTCTGTATTAGAAGGCGCTTCAGTCGATGGCATTACATTTCCAAACAAATCCATTTGACCAATGGCGGCACTTGCCACTTGCTTTTTGCTCACTTGCAAATTGCTTGTTGCACCCTGCCCACTGCCAACTGCCAACTGACTCACTTTCTTCCCCAAAATTCTTTCCCCCATTGTTTTAAATTCCAACATTGTAAACACTTCTTCCAAGGCTTCTTTGTTCATTTCTTTCAATCGAAAATTTTCTTCATGAAATTCTACTGGCACATCCAAGATAATGGTCGCCAATTTTTTACTCATCAAAGCATCTTCTTTACCTGCCTTTACTTTTTCTCCCAACGCACCTTTTATCTTATCTGCGTTGTCTAAAATATTTTCTAACGTATCGTATTCTTTTAACAATTTGGCAGCTGTTTTTTCACCCACACCTTTTATACCTGGTATATTGTCCACGGCATCGCCCATTAATCCGAGTATATCTATCACCTGATCTACTCGGGTGATATCCCATTTTTCACACACTTCTTTTGGGCCCATTATTTCTACGGTGCCGCCTTGGTAGCCAGGCTTATAAATTTTTATTTTTTCAGAAACCAATTGTCCATAATCTTTATCAGGTGTAACCATGTACACGGTGTATCCTTCTTTCTCCGCTTTTTTTGCCAAAGCACCAATTACATCATCAGCCTCGTAACCATCAATAGCAATTACTGGTACATTAAAACCTTCTATAATTTTTTTTATGTCAGGAATAGCACCACGAATATCCTCCGGGGTTTCTTGTCTGTTGGCTTTGTAGTCTGCAAAATCTGTATGGCGTTCGGTAGGTGCACTTGTGTCAAAACATACTGCAATATGGGTAGGTTTTTGATTGTTTATTAAATCAGCCAATGTATTGGTAAACCCAAATTGCGCATTGGTATTGCGCCCTTTGCTCGTAATGCGTGGGCTACGCACGAGCGAGTAATATGCACGAAAAATTAATGCATAAGCATCTAATAAGAATAATTTTTTTTCTTCCATGTGGTAAAGATAAAATAAGATTTTAGATAAAAGATTTTAGCGTAAAAACTTATCTATTATTGGATTAAATTTACTTCAAAATAACTTACCGAAATTTTACTTTGAGAAAAATTTACGAATCTAAGGCAGCTACGTTTTACAATGATATTGCATTTGGCTTTATGGCAACTTTGCGTTTGATAAATAATGCCATAGATAAAAATGTAAAGGCTAAAGAAATAAAAAAACTTCTCAGCAATCCAAACTTCCACATACTACATAAAGATAAAATTACCAATAGAAAAGTGATTGCAGAATTTAAGGAATTTGAATTTAAACATGAAGAAACAACTGCCATAAAATTGAATAGTATTGGGTTTGATGTAATTTTTGCGCCTAAAGGTATGTTTGGAAGAAAAGATAAAAAGTTCGATGTTTTTTTAGCAAAGGACAATATTTTATTGAAAGCAGATTTAAAATTTATAAGTTCAACTAATCCTGATACTATTCAGAATAGAATAACGGAAGGAGCAAACCAAGCCACAAGAGTTGTGTTGGATATTGAATCAAATATATTGCCTAACAAACTTATTGATGGATTGAGAAATGGTATAAAAAATTGTAAACCACAATTGATTGAAATTTTACTTTTTTACAGAAATGGATATTATAAACTTCCTACAAGCTTGATTATGAGCAAAAAAATATATGAGTTAATAAAATAGAAAAAGGGCTACACTTGAAGCCCTTTAAAAGTCATTGTCGTTAGGGAGTTATGAATAACTCAACCGCCGATAGATACAAAAGTACAATTTATTTGAATACTACAACTATTTTTCTCCTAAAATTTCGTTTCCAAATACAACGGCAACATGGCTCTCCAAGTGGGCCAATCGTGTTTCCACTCTGTACCCCAAATAGATGCATCATGCTCTATGCCTTTTGCCCTAAGTATTTCAGAAAACTTTGCTGTAGCAGAAGGGTCTTCATAATCTCCACCGCCAGTAAGTATATGTATGTGTTTGCTTTTGCGAATATTATTTAAGTACCACTCATCTTTTAAGTTTGGAATATAATGTGCTGGAGAATTGTAATACACTTGCTCATCCCAATATCCATCGGTATATTCTGTAAGGTCGTACACACCACTCATGGCTATTACACCATCAATCAAATCTGGGCGTTTTAAAAATAAATTCATGCTATGCAAAGCGCCAAATGATGCGCCACAAAGTATGATGGGTGTTTCAGCAGAAGTATTTGTTTTTATAAACGGTATTACTTCATCATAAATATAATTATTGAATTGGTTTTGGCGAATGGCTTTATGTGCACCTTCCATCTCTTTATTCATCCAGCTTTCTTTGTTGATGCTGTTTACAGAAAATACACGCACTTTTCCACTATTAATGTATGATGCCAAACTTTCCATCAATTGAAAACGCTCATACTCCAAATAATCTGCAGCAGCTGTTGGCACCAATAAAAGCGCAAAACCATAATCTCCATAAGCAACGATTGGCATATCCAATTGTAATGCTGGACTAAACCAACTTGTTGTTTCTCTTTTCATCTGTTCTTATTAATTATTGCAAATGTAGGGTTTGAATTTTTATTCCAGTACCCCTTCTGTAATTTCCGTCCACAATTCTCTATAACACTTAGCTGCATAACCACTACGTGCAAATTCTTCAATGGGTTGTTTGTGAATACCCATTTTTTCTACATCGGATAAATAAGGAATATAATTACCAAAGAAACGCTTGTCTTTAAACAATTGCTCCATTATTTCGTGGTGCATATTTTTACGAAGATCCGTCATGGTGAAGAAACACATCAGTTTTGCTGCATCAATATCTTTTTCTTTAAAATAATCTTTTACCATATTATATGTACGTACTAAAAGTGTAGTTGGTATTACAGGCATGAGCACAATATCTGCTGCGCTAAAAATATTTTCGCTGAGTGCAGAAAAACCTGGCGGGCAATCTATGAATACAAAATCGTACTCGCCTTCAAACTGCTTCAAAGCATTTTTTAAAATATTTTTTTTGCCACGCATTTCCTCTAGCATTATATCAAAACTCTTGCTAGAATTATCAGCAGGTATAATGTCTAAATGTTCGTAGCCCGTTTCCATTATGGCCGCATCAAGATTCGCATCTTTGCTAATCAGCTTTTTTATACCTTGGTTTACTTTGGGTTTTGCTTTAAAATAAAAAGAAGTAGCCCCTTGAGGATCTATATCCCACAGCAGGGTTTTGTAGCCTTCTTTGGCAGACAAATAAGAAAAATTAACGCAGCTAGCCGTTTTGCCTACACCGCCTTTTAAGTTGTACAACGCAATTACTATCATGGTAAAATTATTTTTTCAAGAATGAATATAGCAAATTTTGGATAAAATGGTGATATTAGGGAAAAAAATGTTGTTTTCTGGACTCTCAAGCGAGCAACTTAGAGATTTTTAATTCGCTGCGTGAATTGTTTTTACATTCAAAAATGATTTCCTTATTAAAATGTATATTTACAATACGATTAAATTTTTATGGCTGCTACATTAAATAGAGTATCAAAAACTTCTTCTTTTAAATCGGTTTTATCTGCTGTAAAAAAACTTTCTGCGGAAGAAAAGCAGTTGTTGCATTTGCAATTATTTAGTAATGATGTGCTAAACGAAATGAAACAATTTGAATTATCACTAAAGAATAATAAAAAAACTATTAAGAAATCTGCTGAAGATATTGTAAGCCTTACTACAAATTATCGTAAAAAGCAATATGCCAGTACAAAATAAATGCTGTATTGATGGCTGTGTATGGGTAAAATATGCAGGTCATTTTAGGGTTAGCACTTTACTTAAATATACTATAGAAAATAACCTTATCGTTTTTGCAGATAATTATTTATTAGGAGAAATTCATAATGCATTAATAGAAGGATTTAATTTTACTATTACCGAAGCAGACAAAACTATTCAGCTAATTTTTCCATTTCAAATAATTAAAGCCCCGAGAAATATATTTCGATTATCAAAAGATGTGAAAGATAATTATTTGTACGATTTATGTATTCAAAACAATTGCAAATATTTAATTACAATAGATAAAGAAATTCTTGGCGATCTGCAGGCTCCTTTTTTAAGAAAGACTGATGCTTGGTTGCGAAAGAAAAAGTGAAAATTGGGCCGTAGGAAATGAGAGAGTAAGATAGGTTTAGAATAGCACAATTAAAATAGATTTATAACTAATCTGAAAAAATACACCTTGAAAAACAAGTATATAATCATAATTATTGTTTTATTATCATTATTCCTTCTTTGGTTTTTCTCGTTTACATCAGATGAACATATTCTTAGAGATTACTATAAAAGAAATATAGAGCTGCATCAAGAGATAGCTGATAGCGTAATGAATTTTAGTAAAAAATATAAAACAAAAATGACTTTACAAAAAGCTATTGATGGTAGAA
>JAYSWO010000226.1:0-4598 GCA_043717975.1 Ferruginibacter sp.
ATTTGTAGATTTGTTCATATTATCCTTTTTCTCGTAAATCAAGTATAATATAAAAGGGTGGAAAATCCACCCTTTATTTTTTTATCTCGGACAATAATAATTATTTATTTACAAATGGGTTTACACCTGCACCTGGTGCTGATTTAAATAGAATTGGATTTACCATTTATGATGGCGGAGATGATGGTAATTCTTTTAAAATTGCTGGTATTAAAACATTAAATAATCTTGATGATCCGTCTGGTTATATAATACCAATTGTATCTATTAATGCTTCAAATTTTGGCAGTAAACTTTTATCGCCTGGAAATGACTTTGTAATTTTTCAAAAAGATCCCAATTTTAATATTTGTGAAAGCAGGCCATCTGTAAAAGTAAATCAAAATATGAGGGGTGTGTTTGTAAGTTTAGCTAGCCTAGGTTTTGTAGATGGGCAAAGAGTATTTGGTTTTTCAATATTTGCAGATGATATTTCTGCCACTTCAAGTGAAACATATTTGTTAAATTATGAAGGATATCCCACCAATACCAATAACACTGATATGTTGGATTTAGTAAACAGTGCAGGATTATACAGCATTAACCAGAGTGTTTTGTCTACAAATACAGTGCTGAAAGCTACGCTACAAAATAGAAAAGTATTATTGCAATGGAACACAATATCCAATGTTGAAACTAATAAAGTTTTCTTACAAAAATCAAGTATTATATTTGATTATAATGATATTGCAGAAGTTGGTAGCAATCAATCAATGTATACTGACGAGCATATAATTTCTGATGTAGCATATTATAGACTAAAACTTATTCAACAGAATGGGTCTATTAAATTTTCAAATATTCAGTTTGTACATACAAAAGCCAATACTACACAAGTTTTTCCTTCTGTAGCCACAGATGTGTTGAACTTTCGCTCTAATGCTGTAAGCACATTATTTCCTATTACTATTTCTATTTATAATATCGAAGGAAAGCTTGTTTATAATTCTTTGGAAAAAAGCAGCAGTTTTTTAAAAATTAATATTACTTCATTAAAGAATGGTATGCACATTATTAAAGTATCACAAAATAACAAAGACATCATTAGTCAAAAATTTATTAAAAATTAAAAAAATTTACTAATACCCATCTTCACAAAAAAACTCCCCAATTACTTGGGGAGTTTTCATTTTCAACAACCATCTATAAACCTACCAAAACTAACTTTTATTGAATGTTAATATCTTTTGCACCTGCAAATGCGTTCTCTTTTTTAGGCAAATCAATTTTTAAAATACCATTTTCATAGCGAGCTACAATGTTTTCTGTTTCTATCTTTTCATTAAGCGTAAAACTTCTTTTAAAAGATTTTGCAGTAAACTCTTTGCGAATGGTCTTTTCATTTTCTACAATTGCTTCCTCTTTTTGCTCCGTACTCACGGTAAGAATGTTGTTATCCAATTTTACATTGAATTCAGATTTTTCATAGCCTGGTGCAGAAAGCTCTACGAGGTACAATTCTTTTTTGTCAGTAATGTTTACAGGCGGATAGTTCAATACATCTTCTCTAACGGCTTTACTTACGGCTGATGGAAATTCATTGAAAATTTCTTTCATTAATCCATCTAATGAGCGATAATTGTTGTTTACTTTTACGTATGACATGTTTATTTGTTTTTTGAGTTTTTAATTATTGTTACGATACCTGTATTTCAAATAGCATTCCAATTGATTTTATGAGCCATAATGGCAAAATATTACTTATTTTAATGACACAATGACAATTTATTATTAACATTGCTGTAAAATTTGCATGACTAGATTTAATAATTAGCATGTAATTTTGCATTCTAAAAAATAGAATATATGTATCCAGCTGAGATAGTAATTCCGATGAAGGAAGAATTAACCGAGAATGGTTTTCAAGAAATGTTGAACGCAGAAGATGTAAGAAAAACGTTGGCTGAAAAAGGAACAACATTGGTAATGATAAATTCTGTGTGTGGTTGTAGTGCAGGTACTGCACGCCCAGGGGCATTAATGGCCGTAAATACTGCTGATAAAAAACCAGATCATGTTGTTACAAGTTTTGCTGGTTTTGATGTAGAAGCGGTAAATGAAATTCGTAAACATTTAATGCCTTACCCACCATCATCACCTGCCATTGCTTTGTTTAAAGATGGTGAACTAGTACACATGATAGAGCGCCATATGATTGAAGGAAGAAGCGCACAAATGATAGCCGATAATTTGAAAGGTGCATTTGAAGCACATTGTAATTAATTATTGTAAATAATTTAAAAAGTCATCGTATATAGGTTTCTTTGTTGTATTAAAAACAACGCTAAATAAGAAACCATGCACGATGACTTTTTTATTATATTGCAACTCTCTTAAAATTTCTAAATACAGCTAATGTATCCTAATTTATATTATGTTTTTAAAGACTGGTTTGGCATTGAATGGCAATGGTTAAAAATTTTTAATACATTCGGACTTTTTGTAGCTATTGCTTTTATTGTAGCAGCTATTGTGCTAAGCGCTGAGCTAAAACGTAGAGAAAAACTTGGCTTGCTTCATCCACGAGAAGAAACAATTATAGTAGGCAAAGCTGCTTCTTTTCTTGAATTGCTTTTTAATGGTATTGTAGGTTTTCTTTTTGGAGCAAAAGTATTGGGATTAATATTTAATCGCCCGCCAGAAATGAGTACACAGAATTATATTTTTTCTAAAGAGGGAAGTATATTGGGAGGCTTGGCAATGGCAGCAGTGCTTATTGGTGTAAAGTGGTACGATACAAATAAACAAAAACTAAAAGTACCCGAAAAAAGAAATGTGCGTATTTGGCCACACGACAGAGTAGGAGATATCATTATCTTGGGCTTAATATTTGGTATTTTAGGCGCTAAATTGTTTGACAATTTTGAACATTGGGATCTGTTTATGAAAGATCCAATAGGTCAACTATTTTCTGTAAGTGGTCTTACTTTCTATGGTGGATTAATTTTGGCATCGATTGCCATTTGTTATTTTGGCTATAAAAAAGGTATAAAAATTTCTCATCTTTGCGATTCGGCTTCCTTGGCTCTTATGATTGCTTATGCAGTGGGTCGTATAGGCTGCCAAGTGTCTGGTGATGGCGATTGGGGCGTGTACAATAGCGCATACATCAGTGATGCAATTGGAAATGTATCTTTGGCTGCTGATGGAGATTTTGACAAAATGTTACAAAAGAATAGCACTTATTTTTTACAAGGAAAAGCTACTGATACTTCTAAAAATTATAGTACCGATAGAACATATCCAACTTTAAATGATGTACCCCGTCAACATATAAAAGGAGTGTCATTTTTGCCAAAATGGATGTTTGCTTATAGTTACCCGCAAAATGTAAACAACGATGGTATTCCCATGCCTGGAGTAAAAGAAGAACATTTTAGTGTATTACCAAGCCCTGTTTTTCCTACACCATTTTATGAAACGGTTATTTGTACATTGTTGTTTTTATTTCTTTGGAGTATCAGAAAAAAAATAAAAACGCCATTCCTTATGTTTGGAATGTATCTTGTACTAAATGGATTCGAAAGATTTATTGTAGAATTGGTGAGGGTGAACAAAGGATATAACGTATCTGGTATTGTATTATCACAAGCACAGGAAATTGCAATAGGCTTAGTAGTTACAGGTATTTTGCTTATTGTTTATGCAAAATTTATTGCGAAGAATAATACAAATGAAAAAATACTATCTGATTAACATTTTAATTGGATGATTACACAACACATTTTTTACCTTTATAAAAAAATATACCATGCCATCATTTGATATAGCCAGCAAAGTAGATTTACAAACATTAGACAATGCCATAAATGTAGTAAGCAAAGAAATAAAAAATCGTTTCGATTTTAAAGGGGCTCATGTAGTAATAGAGTTAAATAAAAAAGACTTTAAACTAAACCTTGAAGCCGATAGCGAAATGAAGCTTGGTCAAATTACAGATGTACTTATAAGCCGTAGTATAAAGCAAGGGCTTGCCGCTGAAATTTATGATTTAAGTAAAGAACCTTTTCAAAGCGGAAAAGTAACCAAGCAAGAAGTAATAGTACGCAATGGTATTAAACAAGAAGATGCTAAAAAAATAGTAAAACTTATAAAAGACAGCGGGCTGAAAGTACAGGCAGCTATTATGGATGATATTATAAGGGTAACAGGAAAAAAGATAGATGACTTACAAGATGTAATACAAGCAAGCAAAGAGTGGAATATTGGTTTGGCATTGCAGTTTGTAAATATGAAATAAAAATTTTGTATTAAGTTGATCTTTAATTTCAAGTTGAAATAAAACGTATGAAAAAAATGTTGTTGCTTGCAATAGTTGTTGGCTCTATAAATCAAAGTTGTAGAAATACTGATAAAGAAGAACCTAGGTTAGATCAACTAACCAATTGTGATGGGCTTACATCAGATACGCTCGGCACAAATGATAATGCAAGAATTTTTATGCCATCGGCATTTACATCTAATGGAGATGGAAAAAATGATTTAATAAAACCTACTATTACAAATGCTACTGCAATTTCGTTTACTTTATATAATTCTAGCAATAGTATTGTATTTAG
>JAYSWO010000227.1:0-1814 GCA_043717975.1 Ferruginibacter sp.
GATTTTAACAAAGGCGGTTACTATTGGTACCAAGCACCTATTGAAAGTCATGCCATGATGGTAGAAGCATTTACAGATATTGATGCCAACAAAAATACCATAGATGATTTAAAAACATGGTTGCTCAAACAAAAGCAAACACAAAATTGGGGAACAACGAAAGCCACAGCCGAAGCTTGTTATGCATTGTTGTTAAATGGTAGTGATTGGCTAAGCGAAGAAAAAATAGTAGAAATAAAATTGGGTAATAGCCTCCTCCTAACCTCCTCCGAAGGAGGAGGGAATGGTGACGATAAGAATGAGGCAGGTACAGGTTATTTCAAAAAGAGAATAGAAGCAGAAAAAGTAAACCCACAAATGGGCAACATAACTGTCAATGTAAAGAGTGCCGCCAATCAACCAATCAACCAGTCAACCAGCTGGGGAAGTGCCTATTGGCAATACTTTGAAGACTTAGACAAAATTACTTCCGCAGAAACCCCACTAAAATTGGTGAAGAAATTATTTATAGAAAAAAATTCTGATAAAGGCCCAGTACTGCAAGCTATAAAAGATGGTGATGCCATAAAAGTAGGCGATAAAATAAAAGTGCGTATAGAATTGCGCAGCGATAGAGACATGGAATATGTGCACATGAAAGACATGCGTGCATCGTGTATGGAGCCTACAAATGTAATAAGCGAATATAAATACCAAGGTGGACTTGGGTACTATGAAAGCACCAAAGATGCAAGCACCAATTTCTTTTTTGCTTGGTTGCCTCGTGGCACCTACGTTTTTGAATATGCATTGTTTGTAACCCACAATGGAAATTTTAGCAATGGTATTACGAGCATTCAATGTATGTATGCGCCCGAGTTTACAAGCCATAGTGAGGGGGTACGGGTGAGTGTGGAGTAACCTACAAAGAATTAGAGAGGCATATTTGATTATTGAAAACCTGCCTGCCGGCAAAGGCAGGTTGAGCATTGAATATTGGACATTTTTTAGATTGACTTTTAAAATGTTCAATATTCAACGCTCAATGTTCAAGTGTAAAAGTGAAGTTTCGTTATTTTATTTTTAGCTCGTCTTCCTCGCTTGCCTTATCCAAAAAATATCTTTTATATGTGCAAATTTTACTTTCGTCAATAAGATTTACTACATTTTTAAAAGTAGAAAATTTGCTTGGCTTAATAATAAGAATGGCATCATTATTATTGGCTTCAACTCTTTTCTTTTTATCCACTAATATTTTTCGTATGCCAGCCGCAGTGTAATCTGTTGTTTTATACACGGCATTTTTTTCAGAACCCTCGTAGTAATAGAGTTTATTATTGGCAGCAGGTAATAATGTAATAACCGTACTTTCAGGTATTTCAGTAGAATCAGTTATGGTATCTTTTGGCGTTACCATTCCCATGGCGGTGGTCATGCTCATGGTGGTGGTAAATACAAAAAATGTAATGAGCAAAAAACCCAAATCTACCATGGGGGTAAGATCTACTTTGGTACTTTTTTTAATGCAGCGTTTGCCGCCTTTGTTGCTGTTTGTTGTGGTTATCTCTGCCATAATAGTACGTTTTGTAGTAAGATGCTCAATGCCGCCTTTTCCATATTGCATAATAAAAGATGATAAGAGATATGCTGCTGAGTATAGCGCCGATAGAAGCGGTTATCCTTTTTGCTTGCCTTTGAAGCAAAAAGATAATAGCGAATAGCGGCATACAAATGCTCAATAAAGATTCTAGGTTTAACGCTCCAAAAAAATAAAAATACTTTACCACTCATCACACATACTTTACCGTTTGTGAATAATCTAACACCATTTATCG
>JAYSWO010000228.1:0-11643 GCA_043717975.1 Ferruginibacter sp.
CAATATTTTTAAATTTTACTTTCAAATTAAAGTTCAAGTCAGCTACAGTTACAATGCTCGGACTAACTTTTACCAATTGTGGTTCTATTACATAATCAGGCTTTGAGAAATTATTCACTTTCAAGGCTGGATCTCCTTGCAAGTTTATTTGCTCAAGGTGCATTCTTTGCTGGTGAAATAATGAAAGATTTGTACCTCCAAGATTATTTACAATTTCCTTCAATTGATTTCCTAATGATTTGCCATACATTAATTGACTAATATCTTGATATAGCCTAGTGTTATACCTATCTAAATCTCCCGGAATACCATAATGTGTGCTTGCTAAAAAAGCAATACTACCTTTCAATGGTGAAAAAGTATATTTTTCAGATAGAGAAAGATTTCCAGTTAAGCGATTAGGAGCAAAATTGTAAAAATTACCAGCATTACAACCACTAACTGCAAACAGAGGATATTTACCAGTACTATTATAATTTTCAGGATTTGATAAACTAAATTCAAATACTTCTGCGGATGAATGCCCAAAATAGGTAATGATACCTAAACCCTCTTGAAATAATTGTGCAATTCGTTCACTACTTGCTTGCAGAACTGCAGTTTCAGAAGTTTTTTGAAATATTTCATTAACGGCCCCAAACATGGTATCTTTTAAAATACTTGCATATTGGTCGGCATAGGATTTAAAAGACTCACTTTCGGAATTGGTTCTACCTCCTACTACATGCATTACATTTTTCATCCAACCTTTATCGCCAATCAGCGGACTTTGCAACCTTTGGGCATCTTCATACTGTATTATCTTTTGTAAATAACTACCCACTTCAGTACCATTTACAGCTGCTATTCTACCAACTGGCGTAATAGGATTAATTTCCCCTGGTAATGACAGCATAGAAATATCAGATGATGGCCAACCAAAAGTTGGTACAAAATTTAATTTATCTACAAGTGGGTTTGATTCGTTGTTTCTATGATCATAATAGGTTAACCCTCTTCCTATAATAAATACATATTTTGGTTTTACAGGGTATTGTTGATCCATAAAACGTACAAAATCCCTAACAGCACCAGGGTGAGATTTTAAACCAAACGAAAATTGATCTTTTAATTCGTTAATGTCATACACTTTTGCATTGTAACCTCCACCATTGGTAGAACTTCTATAGGCTCTATATTGTTCTACATTATTTACACCACTACCATCATTGTACAATGCAGGATTGCTGATAATGATAAAATCGCCACGAGTAGATGATGTATTGTAATTTACAAATGTTTTAGAATTGATATTGCCTATTAATTTGATATTAGCAGATTCGATATTGTTTAATATAAATTTTCTAATTGGGTCAAGAGAAGAAGCCAACACAAATTTTACTTTTCCTGGTGTACTAGTTATATCTCCTGTGTATCTTCTTCCATTATTTACATCATATAATACCGGAGCGGTAGCACCATAATTAAAATTATCTATTACCAAATAATTACCAGTGGTAGAAGCAGCCAACTCAAAATAAAATGATTTTTGATTGTTAAAATTAAAGGTAGCAGGGTAAGTAATGCCAAGGGTAGCAATTACCATATTTTCAATAGGGGGAGTATAAAAAGTAGTTGGAGGTGAAGTTTCGCTTCTAATTACCAGGTTTATATCTACATTAGAAGTATTTTGTAAAAAAGATAATGGTAGGTTACTGTAACTAAATATTTCTTCTCTACTATTATATGTAGAACCTAGCAAAGGTGGTGTAGATTGATATGTTGATCCGGAAATAACTTCATTAAAAACTTTTACTTTTAAACTTCTAGTACCCAAAGCTGTATTGTGAAATAATTTGCCTCTTAGAGATAAACCATTTGCTGGCCCTGCAGTGTATACATTTAAACCTGATATATTCTCGGTATAAGTAAGAGGAACAGCAGGTGCTGTAGTGGTAGCAGGATTAGCAGAGATGGTAGCACTTGTAAAGCCCTCTCCATTATCGTATGAAGAAGAATACACATATGCCCCTGCATTTTCTCCATAGCCTAAGTTTATTTGATTCCTATAATACAAATCTATTTTGCGCATAAAATATGCATCGGGGGTTGCAGCTCCTGCAGGCGGATTTATTGTATTGTTGTAACGAAGATTTCCACCTGCGGTATTTACCGTAAAAAAATAAGTGGCGGTATCTGTTTCCAAACTATACCTATCAGCCAATTGAAACTCGGGCTTTTTGTATAACTGTGCGTCTGGTTTGCCATCATTCATTTCTCCCCAAAACTCAATATAATCAGAAGTGCCAAGTGGCGCAGCAGATATAGATGTAAACAACCTTACTTGTTGCCCATTTCTCCACAACTGAAAATGATCAGCGTTGGCAGCAGCAAGTCCGGCACTGGCCAATGTGGCTTGTGGTATTCGGTAAATATTGTCTGCGGATATTGGAAACTTGTAATAAGTTTTACTGTAGTCTATCCAGCTATTGTTTAACTGTGCATTACTGGTTGTATAAGCTACCAATAACAATAATGGAAGTAATAATTTTTTTATCATAACTATTCAGTTTGTTCGTTTTTTGTTAGTCTTCTTTTTTTCCAAAACCAATACGCAATGAAATTACGTGGGTGTATAATGGGTTAGATTGATTGGCCAAATTGGTAAAGGCATAATCAATATTTAATTTTTTTATTTTAAAACCGGCTCCTAAACTAGGTTGATAAATCCATACTTTTTTTTGATTTAATGTGTCACCATCTGCCAACGCTCGTTGAAAATTAGTGATACCCCCTCTTACAAAAAATCCGTCTTTTATGCCCAGTTCTAAACCCATATGCGGGTCAATACTCACAGTATTTCCACTAAGCACCGTATTTCTCTTTCCATCAAAAGTTACATCTACATTAGCTTCAGCTTCCAACTTAAGATTGTTTCCTATACTAAAAATATATGCTCCCCCCAGTGCAAGTCTTGGTGCTGTAAGCTCAGTTGATTTTAAGGGAATATCATTTTTAGTAAGATACAATGCTTCCTTTTCTTTTTCTGTAAACTTAAACGACCATGCATTAAATGTACTTGTTACATCTTTTGCCACTATACCCAAGCTCCATTTTTCACTTCTCATTTGCACACCCGCATCAAGCCCAAAACCCCAAGCATTGGCAAACTTGCCTACTTTTCTATAAATTACCTTGGCATTTATACCAGCATGTATGCTGTAATTATCTGTTTGCTTTACATTTTGTGCAATCGATAATAAAAATGCATAATCTGCAGAAGAAAAAGACTGTATGTTATTATAATTTAGACTACCATCTGGCTCTACCAAAAAAAGTGTATTGGGTATATCATCTACAGCAAAACGCAGTAATGACAAGCCTATGGTTCTTTTATTATCTTGAATAGGCAAAGCCACAGCAGCATAATCATACTTAGCAATGCCTCCAAAATATTCTGCATGCATAATAGCGGCGGCAGGGTCATCTTTTACTTCGGCAAGGCCTGCGGGGTTCCAATAGCCAGCAGTAGCATCTTTTACTGATGCTACTTGAGAATTACCCATACCAAGCCCTCTAGCCCCAGCGCCAATGTTTAAAAATTCATTGGAATATTTTCTGAACTGAGCATAGCTTTTTGCTGATACAAATAACGAAAGCAAAAAGAAAGCAAAAAAACTTTGTCTCATATTAGTTTAAATTATTAAATGAAGTTGCATTAAATTTACTTACAAACGAAAAAAAACAAAAAAAAGTACTTGGTACTACACGAATCAAAACTATTTCTTATCAAAATTAAGAAAATTGGCTGATAGTAAGCCATAGTACAAGGGTTCATTTATAAGATGCTATAATATTTAAAACTGCTTTCTAGGCCATTTTTAGGTAGAAATGGTTAAAAAAGGGGTTTTAATGCTTAAGTATTAGTTTATTTGAAATTTTCTTTACACTTTGCACCCAAAATAATAACTAAAATACAATATTAAAAGATGAATAGTTTTATAGAAGAGTTGGCATGGAGGGGAATGTTGCAAGATATAATGCCAGGCACAGAGGAACAACTTAATAAAGAAGTTACTAGTGGATATGTAGGTTTTGACCCTACAGCCGATAGCTTACATATAGGAAGCCTTGTACCCATATTATTGCTTGTGCATTTACAAAAAGCGGGGCACAAGCCAGTAGCTTTGGTAGGTGGCGCTACTGGTATGGTGGGCGACCCAAGCGGCAAAAGCGAAGAAAGGAATATGCTAAGTGAAGAAGTACTCAACCAAAATGTGGAGGGTATAAAAAAACAACTTCAAAAATTTTTAGATTTTGATGGCAATTCAGCAAATGCTGCTGTAATGGTAAACAATTATGATTGGTTTAAAGGCATCAGTTTTTTAGACTTTATAAGAGATGCAGGTAAACACATTACCGTAAATTATATGATGGCCAAGGATAGTGTAAAAAAAAGATTGGAAGGGGAAAATGGCATGTCCTTTACAGAATTTACCTATCAGTTGGTACAAGGCTATGATTTTTATTGGTTGTATAAAAACATGCATTGTAAATTACAAATGGGTGGTAGTGATCAATGGGGAAATATTGTAACAGGTACAGAGTTGATACGGAAGAAAGATGGAGGCGAGGCATTTGCCTTTACATGCCCACTTATAAAAAAAGCGGATGGTAGTAAGTTTGGAAAATCGGAGCAAGGTAATATTTGGTTAGACCCAGAAAAAACTACGCCATATCAATTTTACCAATTTTGGTTAAATGCTTCTGATGAAGATGCAGAAAACTGGATAAAGATTTTTACTTTTCTAACTAAGCAAGAAATAGATGGCATTATTGCTGAGCATAAAAAAGATGCAAGCAAAAGGATACTTCAAAAAACGTTGGCAAAGGAATTAACGTTGTTTGTACATGGCGTTGCTGAATATGAAAAAGCAATAGAAACTACCCAAAAATTATTTGATGCCAAAAATGCATCTGCAGATAGTTTGTCGGAAGAAGATTTGAGGAGTATAGAAGGAATTGTAAAAGCAACTTTAGATAAAACTGTTTTTGAAAATGGTATAGATGTATCAACGTTATTTGCAGAAATGGGTATTTTTCCTAGTAAGGGGGAAGCAAAAAAAATGATTGTATCGGGTGGAGTAAGTATAAATAGAAATAAGATAGATGATCCAAAATTATTAATAGATAAAGATATGCTATTGCATAATAAATTTTTGCTAGTACAAAAAGGAAGACGCAATTATTATTTAATTGAATTGGCTAACTAACAAAAAACTAGCCTTCTAAAACCGATACAATTTTCTGATACAAATATTCTGGTTTAAAAGGTTTTATAGCATGAGCATCAAATCCTGCTTGTAATAAATCTGTTTCCATATTTTCATACAAAGCTGCAGTAAAAGCTATTGCGGGAGTAGTTATTTGTAATTGCCTAATTTCTTTTAATGCAGTTTTGCCGTCCATTTCGGGCATTTCTAAATCGAGTAATAATAAATCGAAATGCTGAACCTTGCATTGTTCTAGCACAAATAAACCATTGGTAGCTTCAGATACAATGACTCCCCACTTTTGTAATATTTTTTTTGCTACAAGCATATTAATTTGATTATCCTCAGCTACAAGAATTCTTTTATTTATTAATTTATATCCTATACCCTCCCCCATCTTCTCACTAGTTTCTTTTTTATAAAGCGGGAATTTAATGGTGAAGAAAAAATCGCTTCCATTACCCAATGTGCTGTTTACATAAAGTTCGCTATCGAATAATTTTACCAAATTACTTGAAATAGATAATCCCAAACCAGTGCCACCATACTTTCTTGTTGTGGCTGTATCTCCTTGGTGAAAACTTTCAAAAATCAGTTTCAACTTTTCCGCTTCAATCCCTATACCATCATCTACTACATTAAATAAAATACTTACAAAGGCATCGTTTTGTTCCTTCAATGTTGCCTGTAAAATAACGGCTCCTTTATCTGTAAATTTTATTGCATTGGTAATTAAGTTATTTAAGATTTGTTGAAAGCGTAGGTCATCTGAAAATACCATCAAACCAGAAAGTTTCCCATCAATATTTTCGATATACTGTATATTTTTTTCTTTGCATTGGTATGAAAAAAGATCGTGCATCTTTTCCAATTGCTTTGCTATGCTAAATGGTACTTGATACAATTCTAATCTTCCAGAATCAATTTTACTATAGTCCAAAATATTATTTACTAGCCCCATCATATGTTCTGCTAAATTTTTCATAACACCCACCTGATGTTTTACATCCTCCATATCCTCCATATTTATAATATTGGCTGTTCCTACAATACCATTTAGTGGTGTTCTTAATTCGTGGCTCATATTACTTAGAAAAACCGTTTTCGCTCTAGCTGCAGCTTCGGCTAATTCTTTAGATTTAATGAGGATTTCTTCTTGCTTTGCGTTTGTTTTAAAAATATTATAAGAATAAATTATAATAAGTATGCTACATCCAATACCATTTACCCTACTTATAAATACATGAACATACTCTGGCAAAGGCCAAGGTTCAAAATATGAAGCGGGTAAATACAAGGTAAGTAATGTACATATACCCATAAAAAAAGCCGTAAAAACCAATGCTGCCTTTTCTTCTTTTGGTTTATAAAAAAGAATAAAACATAAAATCAATGGAAAAAAATAGTAGAACATACTGACTTCGTTTCCCATAAGCTTATAGTAAACAAGAATAACGATAGAAGTAGCGCAAAGAAAAACAGTTTTGCCAATAGTATATTTATGTTGATGGTTGCAAATAATAATTACAATCATAGAAATTGCTGCAAAAAGGTTTAGGTATAAAATTCTTGGGTAGTTATACATAAAACTATATGCCGTGCTAATAAGGTATAATGGCAATGGTACAAAGGCTAGCAAATTTACTAACCTAAGTTTTTGCCTCTCTATTTTGGAATGAGAAGCTGTTACACCAATATTTATAATCCTTGAAAATATTTTTGCTAGCATTAATTACATTGAATATGTCAAATACAAAAATAAGTTTTAAAAACATTAGCTTATACATAATAATTTTTAGTATATATTCTACAGGATGTAAATAAAATATTGACTGTATGGCTAATGGTTTTTTTGATATTAACTTGAGCATTAAAAAAACTGAAAAAAGCTGCCCATTTCTGAACAGCTTTTTTAGTATTTTGAAAACATTAGAATTACATTTTACAAAGCATTTTTAATAGACATTTTTTGTAAAACTGAGAAATACAATATTATTATTTAAAAAGTCTTTATGCTGCACGCCAGCTATGTAAAAAGAAGCTTTTTTTTCTTTTTGACACATCAATTCGCTCTCCATTGTGCAAACAGATTTGTCCGCCAGTACCATCTATATAACTGCTTATGAAAATTCTATTTACCAAATGTGTACGATGTGTTCTTAAAAACATATCCATACCTGCTTGCTTTTCAAACCAGTGAAGCACTTTTGCCACAACAAGGGTTTTTCCATTGGTGAAAAATAATTTGCTGTAATTGCTGCTTGCTTCTATTCTCACAATGCTATTGCTATTTATTATTTCTATACCCTTGCAGGTAGGTAGCATAAGCATAGTAGGCTCCGTTTTATTTGAAATAGTATTTAAAGAAAAACTCATGTGTTAGGTTTTATTTCGGTTATTGGTTTAAAAAACATATAACCGTACATTAAAAATTATTATTAAGCACAAGTCTTTTAAATAACGTAATCAGACTAAACTGTCATACATAAAAAATGTGCTCTGCAAGTTCATTTCACATCTACTTTAATTCTACTTTTTAGTCGATTTATTTTCAGCAGATGTGAATTAATGTTGGAGACGGCTTTTTAAAGCCAACCTCCAACATTAATAAACTTTTAATAATTAGTTACCATTCAATTTTAATTCAAATCCTGTAGCTACAGTTACTGAAGTACTTGGATCTACGGTAATTTTCTTTATTTCAACATTGAGTGTAATGACAGGATAGTTTGGTCGGCCTGCAGGTATTACAACTTCTGAAGTAATGGTTGGTATTCCACCGCAGCTCCAGTTACCAGCATTATTCCAGTCTGTATTTATTGCTCCTGTCCATGTAATTACACCCGGAGGTAATACATTTACAGTAACATTTGCTGTACTCTGACAACCTGGAGTGCTTGTAGCAGTAACAGTGTATATTGCTGTAGAAGCAGGATTGGCATATACAGTAGCTGTTGGTGTTCCTGTATACGCTATTGTACCCCCCGCATCTGTAAACAAACCTGATAAAGGCGCCCAACTGTAATTGCTATTTTGCAATCCATCAATTACAAAGTCATCTACAGCCCAATACCAATCATTACCGCTTGCATCCGAATTATAAATGAGACGCACTTTCATATTATTGGTTAATGGTACTGCATTTAACGCTATTGAAGTATTTACTGAACCAGCAGCAGAAAACGCTGTACCTTGATCTGTATCATAATCCGCTGGTGGTTGTAGTACCCAAGTAGCCCCACCATCATTACTTACAAATACTTTAGCACTATCTGTATTAGCTCCAGACGATAAATCATTATAATATTGTTTAAAATTAATATTCACTGATGCATATCCTGTAGCATTGAATGAAGGCGTTATAACTTCAGCTCTTGTTTGAAATGCAGTATACTGATCACTTTCGCAATAAAGGAAATTTCCTCCACCAATTGTTGAACCAGTTTGTGCAGAAGCAACAACACCCCACAACCTTTCACCAGCTGTTAATGAAGCACCACTCCACCCTGCTGGAAGGTTACCACTTATAGTAGTTCCTGCCGCAACTCCATTAAAATTTTCTGAAAGAATTGTACCTGGCGCAGTACTACCACTTGCAGTTAATAATTGTGGAGCACCACAAATAGTTGCAGGTGAAGGACTGATTGAAGGAACGGTTGGCTGTAGATTCCTAATCAAAATTGCATTGGCTGAAGAATCCTTACAACCTGTAGCTGCTATAGTAACTACCACTTGGTAAGTACCACTCGCTGTAGCAGTATAAGTTGAAGCTGTTTGACCGCTTATATTGACACCATCTAATTTCCATTGGTATGTATCACCAATATCTGTAGTGGCAGTATACAGTTGGTTTGCAGGTGCGCATATTGAAGTTGTACCAGAAGGCGAAGTAATTGCCGTAGGTTTCGGATTCACTGTAAATGTCCAGTCTATACAACCTGCGCTAGTTCCATTGGCATTTTTAGCATTTACTTTCCAAGTATATTGACCAGCTGTTAATATACCTGCACTATATGTTAAACCTGCTTGATTAGGAGAAACCAATGTAGTTGCTGGACCAGCACCTGCATCAAAGAATACATCATAACCAGTTGCTCCAGAAGATGCTGCCCAACTTAATACCGTTGCCACTGAACTCGGACAAGTACTAGAAGCTGTAGCTGGATTAGGCAAAGTAGGGCATGCAGGAGCATTTGTATTAATAATAGAAACTGTACAACTTGATGTAGTTCCTACAGAATTTTTAGGTTCTATTCTCCAATAGTATGTAGTATTGACAGTTAATACACCCGTTGCATAAGTAGTACCCGCTTGATTAGGTGAAACCAATGTTGTAGGTGGGTTATTGGTATCAAAATATACATCATATCCTGTTGTTGGAGCTGATGGAGGTGACGCAGCAGCAGTCCAACTCAATGTTGTACCGACAGCTGCATTTACAGGTGTGCCAGTAGCTGGTAACATGCCTGTAACACATGCTGGTGATGAAGAACTTACACAAATATTAAATGTTTCTCCAATTGCTGATCCTGTACCAGAATGATATACTCGTACTAAATAAGTATTTCCAATAACTGTAGTAGCTACTATTGCCTCTAAAGCACCTGCACCAGTTGCATTAGTACAAGATACATTTGTTTTAGTAGCACAAACGCCAGATACACCGCCGTCATATAATTGGAATGCTGCATCAAAAGTTCCCGTACCCTGTACATTAATATTGGTAAATGTGGCTGTAGCGGTAAATTTATACCATAAATCATCATCTGGTAAACCACAAATGGTAGGTTCTGCTGATGCAGTAGCACCTTGTGTATTTGTAGTAATAGAGTTTTGCCCAAGTACACAAGTATTGTTTGATAAATTAGTTAATCCGATTGCGCCAGCACATTCGTCGTTTTCTGGCAATGAGAAAAGAACTATTCCAAACTCTCCAGTAATACCCCAATCTGGGCTTTCTATAGTTACTGTTGGAGCTGAAGTATAACCAGAACCTCCAGTTAGACCTAGGTTAGCAGCTGTAAGCGGCAATACCCCTGTAGTTCCAGTAGGTGTTACCCACCCTGCAGCTGCACCATTACCACCACCACCACTAAACGATATGCGTGGGCCTTGATTTTGAGGAGAGTAACTTACAAAAGCTGTTGCAGGATTTGAATAATTGGTACCTGGTGTTACCGTTAACCCTGTAACAACACCTCCAGAAACGGTTGCTGTAGCCGTAGCTTGTGTACCAATATTATCATGATAAACCCTTACGTAATAGGTATTACCAACTGTTAATCCAGAAGCGGCAGTATTGGCAATTAAACCTTGTAAACCAACAACACAGTTTGGCAAAGGCGTAAGCGCATTGTCATAAACAGAAACACGTGGAATAAAACCACCTGAACCATAAATACGAACCGTTACAGAAGGATTTGGTGCTACGAATTTAAACCAAACATCTTTTGCATTGGCTGCACCACCGCAATTTGCTGGTGTTACCGTATTTGTTGCAAACCTTGTAGTAAATAAGTTTGATGAGTTTGTACCATTATCCCATGCTATATTGCTAGGGAAACCAGGTAATGCTGGTCTAGTGATAGCCCCTGCAGGTTCATCATTTATAGGAGCCGTTGCTGTAGGTGCTGCAACTGGTAAATATGCACCTGGCGTAAATTTAATAGAGCTACGTGGATCTGGTGAAATAGCCAATCCATTTGCTCCCCAATTTGATGTACCGCCATTTTCATTTGTAAAGAATGTAGTGTTTTCATACTGCTGCTGCATTACTTGACCAGGCTGAGGAATAGCTTGAACAAAAGCACCACTGATACCAGATGTATATGAATAACGGATATTTTGCGTACCATTATATAATTGCATATTACCATAATTAAAAGTAATACTTTGATCGGCTGCATCGAGCACCACTTGAAAGAACAACTGCGGCCCGCTTAGCCCAAAGAATGTAGTGTTAAACCACTCTGCAGTAACCTTAGTTCCAGATATTTTATAATAAATAACTGGGCTAGTTTTGTTTAGATCATCATAAAATGGTGCAATGATATTTCGCTTATTGCCATCAAATGTTCCAGTAAAACCATTATTAACAGGGGATAAAGTATTATCCCATGATGATGCAGCTGTATACGTGTAATAAGTATTATTTAAAGATATATATCCGTTAGGATGAATTGCCATTGCTGTAACAGGTGAACCTTGGTATACAAATCCTGCTGCAGCAATATTAATACCCACTTGCGAAGTTTCATCACCAGCAGCTGTAGAAAGTGTACCTGTACCATCACCTCCAGAAAGAACCGGGGCAATAGATTGATAAGTATTTCCTGTTGTGCGTGTTACTGCGTAATTAAGTGCAGGAGGCGGCACAAAAGTAGAGGTCCAA
>JAYSWO010000229.1:0-11608 GCA_043717975.1 Ferruginibacter sp.
TAATTTAACTTTGCTTTCTTTTACACAAAATTGTAAACTTTCTACTATTATATTTTTGTATTTATCGTCTTCTAGTAGATGTTGCCAATTAAGTACAGTGGCAGTATAAAATTGAGGCCACTCTGTTGGGTAAGTCATTTTCATATTTTTAAAAATACGATTTTATATGGAAGCGTTATACTGGTTGTTGGTACGCTTGGCTGCTCTGCCTGTGCTGCATACCAACAACGGCGGCGCTGCGATTATGCAACGGCGAGATAGAGAACATTAAGCACATGCTAACAAAGGTGCAAAGGCGCAAGGCTCACCTAAAATGGGTGGGCTGGTCGGACCACGCTTCGGCACTCACGAGTGGGAGGATGGGTGCACACTAGGGTTGCGAGCACCAACGCAGGCGTAAAATTGTTTTATATGTAATTGTCATTTTTTGTATTTTATTATTTATGCATAAAAAGCAAACCGCTTGCATCCATTGCTCAGCCATATTCCCCTGCCGAGCATAGCCCGCCTAGCAGCGGCACCGAGTATATGTGTGCAAGCGTGGCGCAGCATACATATACGAAGGTATAGCGTATAGGCGGATACAAATGTTCATCATGGCTTCTACTGCTCATGCTCCTACCTCCTATTTGTAGAGCGAGTTCAACGGCGAACAGTTTCTCAAAACAAAAAGCATAAAAATACCCGAAGCATCTCTACTTCGGGCATCAAAAAATATAAATAGCCTTCGACAAGCTTCCCGAAAAAAATCGGGACAGGCTGGCTGACAGCTGACAATTAATTCAAACTCCTAAAATCCACCGGCACCAATTTGCTCACACCTGCTTCTTGCATCGTAACACCGTAAATAACATCCACTGCACTCATGGTTTGCTTATTGTGGGTTACAATAATAAACTGAGAGTTTTCGCTAAACTGCTTTATCATGTTGGTAAACTTACCTACGTTGGCATCATCGAGCGGTGCATCTACCTCATCCAATATACAGAATGGGGCAGGTTTTATAAGGTATATGGCAAATAGCAATGCAGTGGCGGTTAATGTTTTTTCTCCTCCACTTAGCTGCCCTATAGATGATGGGCGCTTGCCTTTTGGTTTTGCTACAATGTCAATACCAGTTTCGGCAAGGTTATCAGGATCTACCAATACCATATCGGCTGTATCTTCATCGGTAAACAATGCCTTAAATACTTTTTGAAAATTTTCCCTTGTTTTGTTAAATGTATCTAAAAACTGTTGGTTGGCCGTGGCTTCTACCTCTTGTATGGTTTGCATTAAGCTATCTTTTGCTGTAACCAAATCATTTTTTTGCTCCAAAATAAATTCGTAGCGTTTTTTCATTTCGGTATAAGCTTCAATAGCTGTTGGGTTTACTTCACCAATATTTTCCAAACGCTTACGCATGCGCTCGTTGCGCTCTTTCAAATCTTCTACTGCGTCAGTGCCGGTACGTGGCTCGTCAATGATCACATCAAGATCCACCTTAAACTCTACACTCAGCCTTTCCTTCATACCACTTAGTTGTAGCTTAAGGTCGGTGAGTTTGTCTTTTATTTCGTTTAGTAAGGTATCTATTATTTCTTTGCTCTTTTGCTTTTGGCGTAGTACCGATTCTTTTTCTGTAAGTGCATTTCTAAGATTGTAATACGCTTGGTCTGCTTCATTTAATTTTAACTCTTCGGCTTCTTTGTTTTGCAACATGCCTACCAACAAATCTTCCAATTCTTTTAAGCTATCTGCCGTAGTAGTAATGGCTTCGTCCGCATCTCTCAATTGAATGCTGCTGCTTTCTACCTGCGTTTTTAGCTCAGCCAATTGGTTTGTTTTAAACGCCAACTCTGCCGTAAGCGATACCACTTTACTTTGCTGCTTGGTAAAATTTAAATTGCTTTCGTTGTACGCTGCTCCTGCAAAATTATACTCTTGCTCCGCACTTGCATACGAGGCTTCTACGCCTTGTAATTTATCGGCAAGCTCGTCTAGCTGTGTATTAAATTTATCCAACTCTGTTCTTGTATCTGCAATGGCATCGTGGTTTTGTTGCAATTGCACCTCCATCTCCCCTGCCCTTGTGGTACCAGTGGTTTGCTGGTGGTGCAGGTTTTCTATTTTATTTTGCAGCGAAAAAACAAGGTTGGTTAAGTTATTAATGTCTTGCTGCGCTTGCTTTATAGCACTTTCTTTTAGCTGCTCGTTGTAGCTAATAACTTCGTTGTGCTTGGCTTGTATTTCTGATTTTAATGCAGCTACATTGGCATTTTGCACAATAATTTCTGCTTGTAGTTTTTCAAGGTTTTTTGCACGACCTATTTTCTTTCCTTCAAATAAGCCTACGCTACCACCGGTAATGCTGTACTTTCCTCTAACAAATTTTCCTGTCTTTTCAAGAATAATTCCATTACCAGTTTGTTCAACATCATTTTCGTTTTCAGCAATAAACACATTCCCCAACAATTGCTTTGCAAGCGCAGCATATTTATCATCTATTTCTATTACATCTAGCGCTGCTATGGTATTTGCAGGGGTTGTATACTCCGTAGCATCGGTAAACTTATCTAGCAAAAAGAAATTGGCTTTTCCTTTTTTATTATCGGCCAATAAACTGATGGCTTGCAAACCTTCTTGCAAATTGTTTACTACATAATAATTTAAATATTGATCCAACACATTTTCTACAGCCGCACGGTATTCTTCGTTTACAAAAATTAAATCAGATAGCAATGGTGCATCTTTGTTCCACCCACTGTTGTTGTGCAAAAACTTTACACTCTCTGGGTAGCCTTCCATGCTATCTACCAAGCTTTTCAGCAAATCGTATTCGTTGGTACGTGCATCTAACTTGCGGCTTTCTTCGGCCAAGTTATTGCGCATGCCTTCCATCATATTTTGTGTAGCAAGAATTTGCTCCTTGGTACGATCTTGATGCTCTTGTAATTGTTGTAACTCCGTTTTCTTATTGTCTAACTCGGTTTCTTTTTCTTTTTTCTCTGCTTCAAAAGTCTGCAATTGGCTTTCCCTTACTTTCTGCTCCTCGCTAAGTTGGTGTAAGGTTCTTTGTAAGTTTTGTATGCTCGTATCGGCTACGGCTACTTTCTTTTCGCTATCAAATCTGTTGAGCTGTAGGGCTTGGTTTTCTCTGCGTAGGGTATCAATACTGCTGCGCTTTTCATCAAACACCCGGCGCTTTTCTTCTACGGCTTCTTTTAGGTCTTCTACCTTTTCTTCTAGCTCGGTTACTTTTGCTTCTTCGTCTGTTATTTGCAAGCTGGTAAAAGCTATGCTTTCTTCAAGCCCCGTTAATTGCCCACTGGCTTTGTTTAAAAACTCTGCAAGGTTGGCTTTTGTTTCTTTTGCAAAAACCAATTTTTGGTTGCTCAAGTTTTTGTCGTTTTCCTTGCTGCGCACTTTATCCAACATATCGTTGTAGGCATGCTGCATTTGCTGCAAGGCTTTTTCTTTTTCTACAAAGGCCAATTTTTCTGCTTCTAGCGCCGCATCTTCTCCAGCAATGGCTGTTTCCAACTCTATACGTTTATCTACTTCTTCTTGCTGCTGTTGGTTAAGGTCTCTGTACGTAATATTAAAGCCTTCCAACGCCGCTTTTGCCAGCTCAATGGAAACTTCTTTGTATTCTTTTTTTATTTCAAAATATTTCTCTGCCTTTTTAGCCTGGTTTTCCAAGCTTTTTAGCTGGTTGTTTATCTCAAACAATAAATCTTCAATACGAGATAAATCTTGCTCGGTAGCGTCTAGCTTAAGTTTGGCTTCTTTTTTTCTTGTTTTATAAATGGTAATACCAGCCGCTTGCTCCAGCATTTTACGACGACTGTTTTCTTTGTCTTTTATAATATCATCTACCATGCCTAGCTCTATAATGGCATAACTATCGGTACTGATACCAGTATCCATAAACAAATTATGAATATCTTTTAGCCTACAAGCCACATCGTTTAGGCGATACTCGCTTTCTCCGCTTTTGTAATACTTACGGGTTACGGTTACCATATTAAACTCTGTAGGCAATAAGTTTTTTGTGTTTTCAAATGTAAGGCTTACTTCTGCCAAGCCGCTAGCATTACGGGTTTTGCTGCCGTTAAATACCAAACTCTCTAGATTTTCACTACGAAGATTGCTTATTTTATGCTCGCCAATAACCCAGCGAATGCTATCAATAATATTGCTCTTACCGCAACCATTTGGGCCAATAACACCAGTAATACCTTCATCAAAATTGAGTACGGTTTTATCTGCAAAACTCTTAAATCCTTTAATTTCTAAACTCTTTAAACGCACAGTATCTTATTTTTTTAAGTGGGGGAGCAAACATACAAGAATTTGGTTAAAACTAAAAACGAGTTTGTGGTATTGTTTTCACATGCTATACACATTGGGGTGAAAGTTGAAGGTTCAAGGTTCAAGGTTGGAGGTTGAAAGTTGAAGGTTGAAGGTTGAAGGTGGAAAGTTGAAGGTTGAAAGTTGAAGGTTGAAAGTTGAGGGTTGAAAGTTGTGGGTTCAAGGTTGAAGGTTGAGGGTTGAAGGTTATTGGAAGTTGCTGGCTGGATAAAATATTTAAGTTTTGATTTATAATAGTTTATATATTAATACAAAAATAGTATACTAAAAATTGAAAGTATTTTTTTGGAGCTTTTTTTAATTGTTTTGCTGTATAACCTTCTTCAAATTAATAAAGAATGGCCCATATTGTACTAATTTACTAAAAAACCATTTCCTCATTCATGGTTTTTCCTTTAAAAACTTCTTCAAAAATAGCTCTGTTTGTGGGGTGATGTAGCGCCTCCATGTGGCGATGATGGTGAAGATCGGTGGCGGTAAATGATGCTAGATCATTTTTAATAAGGTAGGCAGCTGCCTTGGCTACAGGTTTTCCGTAATAGCCAGTAAGTGATAAAAGGTTTACTTGTAATAAAAACCCTAGGTCTGTAAGGGAATGGTATTGTTTGTAATCGTTGTGAAAATACCCATAGCGTTCAGGGTGTGCAAGGAGGGGTTGGTATCCTTCTGTGATGATAGAAAAAACCATTTGCTGTATATTGTATGGTTTTTCTGCATAAGAAAACTCGGTAAGTACTTTGTTTTCTTTTAAAGTAAGTAAAGGTGTTTTATTTTTTAACAATCCCAAAAAATAATCATCCAGCATGTATTCTGCTGCAGCATTTACTTTAAAATCTATTTGGTTTTGTTGTAAAGCATTTCTTACTGTATCGAGTGCTACAGCTATGGTTTCCGCATCGTTTCGATACATATCGCCAATAATATGGGGTGTGGCTATCGAACTTGTAATGCCAAGTTTTATAAGGCCATCTATTAATGCCAATGAAGTTTCTACATCAGGAGAACCATCATCTATGCCTGGTAAAATATGAGAATGAATATCAGTGGTTATTGGAAAATAACTGGATAAAGTAGTTGTTTTTTTTTTCTTAAAAATAGAAAACATTAAAATATACCAATGTTTGTACCAATATTAAATTGGTGCATTTTTATAAGTGGTTTTAAAATAGACACCATAAAGGGCATTGGAATGCTATTTACTTTCATGGCAAGGTAATCTCTTCTATTGGCTCTCAACCGTTGGTTTATGTTTTTATTGCTAGCTCCGCCTGTGCGCATTTTTACAATAAGCTTTGGTAAATAATAAGAAGAAATTTGGTGTTTGTATAAATAGCGAGCCATAAACTCATAATCTGCAGCGGTAAAATAATGATTTTCGTAGCCTCCAAATGTATCAATAGCCGATTTTTTTATATAAAACGTTGGGTGCCCAGGCATCCAACCCATTCTAAACAAATTACGCTTGTATTTTTTACCTTTCCAAACCCTAAAAACCCTGTTTGTATTTTGTTGATCTACATATTGCAGATCTCCAAATACTGAATCTACCCCTTGCTCATTAAAAGCATGTACTATTTTTTCAATAGCATCATCTGAAGCCAAAATATCATCGCTATTTAAAATACCAATAACATTTCCTTTGGCCAATTTAATTCCTTTGTTAATGGCATCGTACATACCTCTATCAGGTTCAGAAATCCATTTTGCGATACTAGATTCGTATTTTTTTATGATTTTTACCGTACCGTCAGTCGACTTTCCATCTATAATGATATGTTCAATATCTTTATATGTTTGGTTTTGAATAGATTCGATACATTGAGATAGAAATTTCTCAGAATTGAATGTTACAGTTATTAAGGTAATTTTCATAATTTGGAAGTGGTTTACTTCAAACAATTGGATTGTAAAGGTAAAATATTACAGACTTTGTAGTAGAATTAACTTTCCCCATGTATATAACAGTATATTTTTTGTTTTATTATCTCATAAGCAAAATATTTTCCATTATTAACATATCCATATTTGTTCTAAGGTAACATTGAATAGCTTCTTCGGGTGTATTTACAATTGGTTCATTTTCATTAAACGATGTATTTAAAAGAATTGGAATATTGGTTTTTTTCCTAAATGTTTCAATAAGAGCATAATAGCGTGGAGATATATTTCTGTCTACACTTTGCAACCTCCCAGTGCCATCTACATGTGTTACAGCTGGTATTTGGGATTGCATGTCTTTCCTAATGTGGAAAACTTTTTCCATAAAAGGAACCGGTTCATCTATCTCAAAATATTCTTTTACATACTCTTTTAAAATGGAAGGCGCAAATGGTCGAAAACTTTCCCTGCGTTTTATCTTTAGGTTAAGGATCTCTTTTGCATCGTTTCTACGTGGGTCGGCAATGATAGATCTGCCCCCCAAAGCTCGAGGTCCAAACTCTGCTCTTCCGCTAAACCACCCAGCTACTCCCCCATTTATTAAACAATCGGTTATTTTGTCGAATAATATTTCATCATTTAATTCTTCATATGGCAAGCCATGTTTTTGTACGGCTATTTTTATTTCTTCATTGCTAAATTTACTACCGGTATAGGCAGAATTAATAAAGCTTCTATCCATACCCAATTGCTGGTGCTGTACAAATAATGCAGCGCCCATAGAAATGCCTGCATCGTGCCCTGCAGATGGAATATATACATGTTTAAAACCAGTGTTTCGGGTAATTTTTCCATTGGTAACACTGTTTTGTGCTACGCCACCGGCTATACACACACTGTCTAGTCCTGTTTTTTTATGCAAATGTTGCAACATGTGAAAAATTACTTTTTCTGTAGCTGCTTGTACCGAGGCTGCCAAATCTTTGTGGTATTGCGAAAGTTCTTCTTCTTTTTTTCTTTGTGGCCCAAATTTTTGTACCATCAAATCACTAAACATAGGCGCTACAATGGGTACAAAATTTTCGTCGTAAGAAATAACCCCTGCAGTACCTTTTCTAAAATAAGATAAGTTTAGTTTAAACAAGCCATCGTCAGTAGGTTTTATAACATCAAATAATTGCTCTGTATATTTTGCTTGCCCATAGGGTGCCATGCCCATTACTTTATACTCATCTCCATAGTGTGGAAACCCGAGCAACTGAGTAAAAGCTGTATAAAAAATGCCTAAGGAATGAGGGAAATCTTGTGAAGACAATACTTCAATATTATTTCCTTTACCAATACCCGTCATGGTAGTGGTAAAGTCGCCAGAACCATCTATAGAAATGCAAGCGGCTTCATGATAAGGCGAAGCAAAAAATGCAGAAGCCAAATGACTACGATGGTGCTCAATGTTTTTTACTTTATTGGCAAATGTGGTAGCCGGTAATCCTGACAATAGGGCCAATTCATCTTGCACAGAAGCCACTTTTTTTCTATTGCTTACTCTATCTTTTACAGCAGCAAAACTGCCCGCAGGGTTGGATAACAGATAGAAAATTTTCTTTGCCATTTTTGCATTGGGATCTCTACCTATGGCAAAAAAATCTACCTCGCTATAAGAAACGCCCGCTTCTTTTAAACAAAACGCTATGGACAAAGATGGAAAACCTGCCCAATGTTTTATTCTTCTAAATCGCTCTTCTTCTGTAGCAGCAATCATTTTACCATCTACAAATATGGCGGCAGATGCATCTGCATGATATGCGTTTATACCAACTATTATCATTGTGTAAAATCCTTTTTTAAACTCTTTTCAAAAAAATAAATCATGGCAAAAATAGCCAAGTAGGCTGCAATATTAAACCATGTATGATGATCCCAACCAAAAGGGAAATGCCAACCTTTATTGCCGGCAAGCAATACAAGGCTTATTCTAATTACATTTAATACCCATAAAAATAATAAGCCACTACAAACCCATCGTATTTTTTTTTTCAACGAAGCTGTGTTAGCTACTATGTAAGCAAACCAAAAACTCATTACAGCAAAACCCAAGCATGAATATACAATTCTTACACCACGCCCACCTACTGCTCGTAAAACATAATCATCTATGCGTATTGTTTCTGTACCAAGTATTGCCAAAAATGCTTTTGATCCAACAATGAGTGATGAACGTAGCCAAGAAGCAATATTAAAATATTTTTCTACAAACGGGCTGTATATACCACCAGGCACAGCCACACCTGTAAGAAATAGCGTGCCATAATAACAAACCAAGTATAGGGTTATAAAAATGGCTACAAATCGAACAAATTTTTTTTCCACAAAAATATTTTTACTCATTTATACAATTTATCCTGCAAACATTTGCTGGTATTGAAGATAAAGCGCTTCTTTATTTACTTTTTTTGAAGCATATTGCACTGCCCCTTCGGCAAACTGTTCATACGTTTCCATATTCATTTCTGCAAAAAAATTGATGGCATTGCTTAGAGCTTGTTCATCTGTGTTGCTATTTATGCCGGCTTTATTATCCAATAAATTATTCCATGGCGTAGCATTGCTTGTAATAAGAGGCTTGCCGCATAATAGGGCTTCAATTAGTGCATGCCCAAAATTTTCGCTTTTACTAGGCATAATAAAAACATGGTTTTGTGCTAGTGCATTCTCTATTTCAAGCGGAATAATTTCACCATGATATTGCACTTTAATATTGGATGGCAGCAAGTCAATTTGTTTGTTACAAAGCGCCCAATACGCAGTATCTTTTACCGGGCCATACATATTGTATTCAATATTGGCTTTACAATTTGCCAATGCTTGTAATACCAGCAAATGATTTTTCATGGGGCTAATGAGTGCAATGGTAATGAGTTTTAAAAAGCCTGGTTCTTTATGAAGAATGGCTTTATGCTGTATGGCTTTTGCAAAATTACCTGCTACATATATTGGTGCATTTTTTCCAAACTCATTTTGTATACACACTACTTCTGTATCATCCGTAGCATGAAAAATGCAGTTTTTTTTTACATGTAGTATTTTTAGCAACTGTAAAAAAAGGCGTTTTTTTAACTGCTTTTGTGATAATGCACCTGCGTGCAACATCCCTCTTACAGATAATATTTTCTTTTTGGCTTTGCAAAAAAGCAATGGCACAATGTTGTATTGCCAAGAAAAAATGCCGATGATAAAAATTATATCGGGTTGTAGCAGTTGAATTTGCGCCTTTACATTTTTAGTTGCATTATTTTTAGATGCGTACCAAACTTGTGTGTTATCATCATATCTACTCCATTTATCTTCTTCTATATTTTGTAATGGCTCATTGTTTAAATCTGTATTGCCACAAAAAATTTTATACTCGATATTTTCTGTATAATTATTTACCAAATTGGCAATAGATTGTATGGGGCCACCAGCTTTGTAGGCAGGGAGAAACCATGGTATGGAGATGAATACCTTCATTACTCTTCTACAGGCTTTAATGGCATGCGTATGTAATTCATTAATCTGGGGAAGAAGAATATTTTTAGGAGGAAGAAAACGAGTAGGTTTACATACAGCCGTCCTAACACAAAAATATTATCTGACTCAAAAGCAAATAACTCCATAAACAAAGCACCAACTACTGCATAATTAAAAATGTAATTATTGGATGATTTTTTAATAAAATAGAAATAACTTTTACCATAAATAAAACCTAAAACAAGTAAAGGTATAAACATGCCAACATATCCAAAATCAATATATCCATCTGCAAAATAACCAAGGCTTACAGATGTTCCTTTTTTTACCCCAGAATATTGAATGCCAGTATATTTAGATGCCTTTATCGATGCATCATAAGTTCCTTTATCAGGATTTAAAACTCGCGGTGTAAATACGAACCCAAATGTCTTTCCCCAATTAGCGCCATCTTGATAAGGAATAACGGAAGGGACTCTATCCATGGCTTTTGCCATATGGTATGTGTATTGCAATCTATCAAGAAAACTTTCTGCAGCATCATTAAAAGAGTTTTTATTTCTATTTTGGGACAGCTCTAATAATTTATTTAAAGCTTCTCCTTTTTCTACTTGTACAGATTGTGATTTACTTCCTTTATTAAGAAAAGATCGATACTCACCTTTTACACTTGTCCAAAAAATACCTGCAAAAACCAAAATAATTAAAGAAAGTACCACCATTAGCATTTTATTAAAACGTACATATGCTAATAAGCATAAAAAAATAAACCCAATAAAAAAAATAATTGTTTTGAATTCTGAAAAATAACTATAAAAACCCATGGCAAATTCTAATGCACAGAAAATATAAAATTCTTTTCTTTTTCTATTTTTAAGAATGCTTTGGAAACCAAATAATAAAAATAAAAACCATTTAATATTACCTAGGCTAAATATTACTTGGGTAAGTGAAGGAATTAAAAAAGCAATACCTGTAAGTGCATTCATGGCAAAGAAGCCAATTACATAAACCCTAAACGTTTTATCGATTGATAATTCATTAGCATAATTTGTAAACTGGCCTAATGAAAGCTTTGGTATTTTATTTTGATAATAAATAATTGGAAGAAAAAGAAACAACAATCCAATATAGGATACTATTACAGCATATTGTGTATTATCTGAGCGATAATTAATATCCTTGCCAAGATAATTACTTTGCCATATAGATGCAGAAATTTGTATAAAATGATATATTAGCATAATAGAAAAAACAGCTGGCTTGTAGGGTTGCTGAAGATTACTAGCAAGCACAAAAAAAATAGCCATTCCAGCAAATAGCAAAATACCATTTGTAAAAAAAAATTGGCTTATTAATATTAGCAGCAATAAACTTCTTGCAGGATCATCAAAATAAATCTTCGATTTCATTTACTGTAAACTTATTTAATTAAAGCTTCTTCTAACGATATGCAGTCTTTTTCATAACTATAATCACCAATTATTTGCAAAGATGCCTCACCCATTATTTTCACACTGTGCCTATTTTTACAGAAAAATTGCAAATGTGTTTGCAGGGATTCTTTATTGTTTTTTTCAAATACAAATCCATTTCTATTATTGTGTACGATATCGTAAGCAGCGCCGCAAGCATCGCTTGCTATAATTGCTTTACCGGCTGCCATGGCTTCGTTTATAGCGAGCCCCCAAGTTTCTGATGGCCCTTTAGATGGCAATACAAATACATCGCAAATTGCATAAAGCGCTGGCATTTGTTGTTGATTTTGAAAATCTATAAATTTTATAGATTCATATTTGCTATACTCCTTTTTTAAAGAATTCTCCAATTCTCCACTTCCTGCAATAATTAAATAAGTATTTTTTTC
>JAYSWO010000230.1:0-11607 GCA_043717975.1 Ferruginibacter sp.
AGTTCAAAGTTGAAAGTTGTGTACTTTATTGATATTTGAAAATTGAGCATTGGTTATTGAACATTTTTACAATTAAATTATAAATATTCAATAATCAATTTTCAATGCTCAATTTTCAAGTTGTGAACTTCAAAATTTATTTGGAGTTTGCTTTATGGCACCGGATCGTACCCATGTCCACCCCAAGGGTTGCAACTAGCCACTCTTTTTGCCGTTAGCCAAAAGCCTTTAAATGGGCCGTGTTTTTTAAATGCTTCAATACCATATTGCGAGCATGTAGGCGTATAGCGACATTTAGACCTGCCTAGCCATGGCGAAATAACCCATTGATATATTTTGATGAGTGCAATAAAAGGGAAACTCAATATGCTATTCAATAACTTCATCTATTAATTTTATCATCCTTTTTAAAACATTGCCTGTCTTTTCAAAAATAAATTCGTAAGCAGGTACTTCTTTGCCCGTGTATATAAAAAATAAATGCACAGCATTATTTTTTAATATAAGTTTTTCTTGTAAGTTATTTTTTTGTAAACGATATGCTTCTCTCATCAATCTTTTTATACGATTGCGGTCTGTAGCTTTTTTAAAAAACTTACTGCTTGCTGTAAAACCAGCTTTTAATCCTACTTCATCATTTACAAATTGCCAGCAAATTCTAAAAGGAAAGTTTGAAAAATTTTTCCCCTTGTTAAAGAGCAAATCAATAGCCTTCCGGCTTTTAAGTCGATCATCTTTTTTTAAAAAATATCGTTGGGTTGTTTGCAATGTGTTTTTATCTAAGCAAAAATAAGTATTACAAATTTGTCGAAATATATTTTATAGTGCTTATGCATTTGTAAAATTTACTGCATCTAGTTAAAAAACCTATTTATAATGAAGTATATTTTAATGATGACAGTAACACTATATAGTTTTATTGCACATGCACAACAAGACACCGCAAAAGCAAATGCCACTATGAACGATGCTACTGTTTACTTTGGTTACGGTGCAGAGCTTACACATAAGGCAAAAGTAAATATTACAAAGAGCACCAAATTTATTGTGATAGACAAACTAAGTACCCAAATAGATTTAAACAGCTTACAAATAAGCTGCCCCGAAAATGTTTCCTTGCTTTCACAACAATTTAGTGTGTATTATCCGGTAGCTGTTGTAAAACCAGTAATAGCAAACCCTCTAGCCAATAAAATACAAGACAGTATTAAAAAAGCCAATAAAGAAATAGCTGTTCTTAAAAATAAAATAGATATTGAACAAAATATACTTGCTAAAACAGATAAACTAATAGAGTCTACCATTGCTACTAGTGCCAATAAAACAAATCTTACAGCAGAGGTTTTAAAACTCATAGAATTTAACAACGCCAAAATTGAAAAAAACAAAAATGCCATATTTAATTTTCAGCAAGACATAGAATTGATACAAGAAAAATTAGAAGCCCTACATACAAGGTTATCATTAGCCAATAATAAAAATGTAGAAAAACCAGAGCTGGTAGAAAAACCTTATGGTAGAATTATCATGCAAGTGGTTTGCAGAAATGAACAACAAGCAGATTTGTCTATGTCATACTACACCTACAATGCTGGCTGGCAACCCATTTACGATATACGTGTAAACTCAAAAACCAATGCAATAAAACTCGTGTACAAAGCAAGTGTAATACAAAACACAGGCATAGATTGGACAAAAACAAAATTGACATTAAGTACTGGCACACCAAATTTTACTACAACAGCGCCCATATTTAACGCCTGGTATTTGCAATATTATGTACCACAATTGTATAGCAGCTTAAATGAAGTGGTAGTTACTGGTTATGCTCAAAATAGAATGCAAAGTTTTAGTGATAAAGATTTCAAAAAAGAAGTTGCCGGAAAAGTAGCAGGTTTAGACATTCAAACAATAAACCCAAGTACACTAGACCAATACACTATTTTAAAACAAGGTTTACTCAATACAAGTTTTGAAATAGATTTACCTTACGATATAGAAAGCAATGGCCAAGCACATAGCATAAATATTAAAGAAGCTGAAATACAAAGCAATCTTAAAAACTATGCTGTGCCTAAGCTAGATGCGGATGCTTATTTGGTATCAGAAATCACCAACTGGCAAAATTTAGATTTGATACCTGGTAATGCTAATATAATTATGGACGACACCTATATTGGTAAATCTTTTATAGATCCCAATAGCACAGCCGACACATTGAATCTTTCTTTAGGCAAGGATAAACGTGTGGGTGTAAAAAGAACATTGGTAAAAGATGCATCGCTTAGCAAAACAAAAGATGCCAATACCAAACAAACATTTACTTACGAATTGGTGCTAAAAAACAATAAAACCAAAGAGATACATGTGATATTAAAAGATCAATATCCGTTAAGTAATGTAAAAGAAATAGAAGTAGAATTAACAGACGATGGTGGATCTGCTATAAATACCGAAGTAGGTGTACTTACTTGGAAGCTAACCTTAAAACCAGGAGAAAGCATTACGAAAAGATTTTCTTATACTGTAAAATATCCAAAGGATAAAAAGATTGCAAACTTAAAATAAGGATTTATTTTATTATCTTTTGAATATGTTACCAATAAAAATATTCAAAATATTGATATTGTGACGTTTAAATAAAAAAGCAGTTATTATACTGCTTTTTTATTTAAATATGATTGTCATTCTCTTGCAGCTTTTTTCAATATCACAATATCAGTTTGGTTGTTAAAATACGGGAAAACACGTTTTGTTTTGCCATAAACCGCTATTGTGTGTAGATTAGCCTAAATATTGTTACTTTTGCGCCCCGTACAGGCGATTATTGCTTTTCCGTTTTTTATGAGCGATTTATTATTAAAACAACATATAAACATTTCTCTTTTGCCAAAGCACATTGCCATTATAATGGATGGAAATGGCCGCTGGGCACAAGAGCAAGGAAAAGATAGACTTTTTGGGCACTTAAGCGGAGTAGAAAGTGTGAGAGACATTGTGGAAGGTGCAGCAGAATTGGGTATTGAATACCTTACACTGTATACATTTAGTACCGAAAATTGGAGCCGACCTGCTTATGAAGTAAATGGACTAATGGAATTGTTGGTGGATACTATTAAAAAAGAAGTACCAACCCTCAATAAAAACAACATACGCCTACAAGTGATTGGTCATATAGAAATGCTGCCTGAGCATACACGTGTACAGCTCACAGAAGCATTAAAAGAAACAGAGCACAATACTGGCCTCAATCTGATAATGGCATTGAGTTACAGCAGTCGTAAAGAAATGGAAGATGCCATAAAGCAAATAGCCATAGATGTAAAAAATGACAAGCTTTTACCGGAAAATATTAATAGTGATACCCTTAAAGAGTATTTACACACAAGTGCTTTTCCTGACCCTGAATTGCTCATACGCACAAGTGGGGAGTATAGGTTGAGTAATTTTCTATTGTATCAGCTGGCTTATTCAGAGCTTTATTTTACAGATACGAGATGGCCAGATTTTAGAAAAGAAGATTTATACAAAGCCATTATAGATTATCAAAAGAGAGAGCGGCGTTTTGGAAAAACTGGAGAGCAAATAAAAAATGGGTAAATACCGTACAAAATTCCATTAAAACCATAAAATAAACACAAAATGCGGCGTTTGTGGGTTTGTACCTATAACGTTTAACAAATACTTTTAATAATAGGGCTTAATTTGCCGCCACGAAACGAAAATAACTATTGATGCTACGGATCTACAAAACTGTTATACTTACTGCTACACTCTTCTTAATCGCATATGGCACATTTGCGCAAGATGATTCTTCTGTGTCTATTAACCCGGCATTAAAAGGAATTTACGAATCTAGAACAGCTAAAAAATATACCATTGCTGGTATAGAGGTTAAAGGAACAAAATCTTTTGACAGAAATTTAATTATTTCTATTTCTGGCCTTGCAGTGGGCGATGTGGTTAATATTCCAGGTACGGATGTATTCAATAAAGCCATCGTAAAACTTTGGAAACAAAGCCTTGTATCCAATGCTGAAATAAACATTACAAAACTGGAAGAATCCAACATTTACCTGGAAATAGTTATTACTGAAAGACCTAGATTAATTGATTATAATTTTATTGGTGTAAAAAAAGGAGATCGTGAGGACCTTGCTACAAAATGTAACCTAGCTAGAGACCGTGTACTTACAGAAGATATGAAGCTAAGTGCGGTAGAAATAATAAGAAAGTTTTATTCAGATAAAGGATATAGAAACGTAACCATTAATATGGTAGAATCAGTACCGCAAGGCATGGTAAATAGTGTGGAGCTTAACTTTTACATTGATAAAGGAAAAAAAGTAAAAATAAACTCCATCAACTTTGCGGACAATAATGAAGTAGCAGATGCTAAGCTTAAAAAGCAAATGAAGGGTACAAAGGAAATGACAAGGATAAGTCTTTACCCAAATAGAATTCAAAGCCCTTATACTGATTCATCTCACACCAAAACGTTTAAAGATTATTTAAAAGAAACCGGCTACTTGTATCCTACAAAAACAAAAGATTATCTAGAACCTTATTTCCGTTTTAAGTTTTTTTCTGGAGCAAAATTTTCAGATAAAAAATATACAGAAGATAAAGAAAAGTTATTGGACTATTACAATGCGCAAGGTTTTAGAGATGCTGTAATTGTGAATGATACGCCAATTTATAACCAAAAAGGAAATGTAGATTTACACATAAAAGTAAACGAAGGACATAAATATTATTTTGGAAATATTACTTGGAAAGGTGTTACAAAGTATTCCGATTCTATTTTATCGGTAATACTTGGTATAAAAAAAGGCGATGTTTATAATGTAGAAACACTTAATAAAAGATTGGGTAAACAATTGTCTGCTGAAGGTGGAGATGTTGGTAGCTTGTATCAAGATGATGGATACCTTTTCTTTAATGTGGATCCTATAGAAACAGCTGTATATAATGATACCATCGATTTTGAAATACGCATGCGTGAAGGGCCGCAAGCTACATATGGTAAGATTTCAGTGTCAGGAAATGACAAAACAAAAGATTATGTAATTCTGCGAGAATTAAGAACAATACCTGGAGAAAAATTTAGTCGTCAAGATATCATTCGTACACAAAGAGAACTTTCTCAATTGGGCTTTTTAAATGCAGAAAAAATAAATCCACAAGTTGTACCAAACAATGCCGATGGCACGGTTGATATAAACTGGCAAGTAGAAGAAAAATCTGCTGATCAAGTAGAATTGTCTGCCGGTTTTGGCGGAGGCATAGGGCTTACAGGTACATTGGGTTTTACTTTTAATAACTTCTCTATAAAAAACATTACCAAGCGTTCTACTTGGGATCCGCTTCCCTCAGGCGATGGACAAAAGTTGAGTATTAGAGCACAGTCTAACGGACGTGCTTTCCGCTCTTATAATCTATCTTTTACTGAGCCATGGCTTGGTGGTAAAAAAAGAAACTCTTTTTCTATAAGTTATTTTAATACAAAATATTCCAATGCTTTTGATGAATTTGGACAGCCTTGTCAATCGTGTGGCAAAAACTCTTTCTTAAAAACGGTAGGTTTTGGATTGGCCTTGGGTAAACAACTTAAATGGCCAGATGATTTCTTTAATCTAATTTACTCCCTTAATGTAACCCAATACAAATTAAAAAATTATAGAGGTTTATTTGATAAATTAGATAATGGTACATCTACCAATTTGAGTTTGAAACTTACGCTATTGCGTAATTCAGCAGGCCCTAATCCGATTTTTCCAACTAGTGGGTCTAATGTAATGTTGAGTGGGCAGTTTACATTACCTTATTCTTTATTAGGTATAAATACAGGTGATGCAAATCAATATAGGTTACCTGAGTTTCACAAATGGCGTTTTAATAGTGAGTGGTATGTTCCTATTGGGCGTGCAAGAGGGGCAGATAAGAATAAACAATTTATTTTAAAAGTAGCTGCAAAATATGGTTTTATCGGACGTTACAATCCTAATTTAACCGTATCTCCTTTTGAGCGTTTTCAGGTAGGTGATGCAGGGTTGAGTAACACTCAAGCATTACTAGGTTTTGATATCATTGCACATAGAGGATACCCTATTTATAATACTTCAAACCCTAAAATAAACCCTGATGGTGTAAATCAAAATGAATATTTTACCATATTCAACAAATACACAACTGAGCTTCGTTATCCTTTTAGTACTTCTGCAAGTAGTACTATATACGGTTTAGCATTTTTTGAAGCTGCCAATGGCTGGTACAATTTCAAAGACTATAATCCGTTCAAATTGCGTCGATCTGCAGGTGTAGGTATGCGTTTCTTCTTACCTATGTTTGGTTTGCTTGGTTTTGATTATGGAGTAGGTTTTGATAGATATAATGCTAACTCTGGAATAAAAGGAGCTGCGAAATTTACATTTATGCTCGGACAAGAGCCTGAATAATAGTTTTAATAATATATTGTTAAACCATATATTTGACGTGTATTTTTAAATTTTTTATACGTCTAATATAAAATCATACAAATGAAAACATTCTTATTAGGATTTTTATTTTCCTTTGCAGCATTAGCAAGTAATGCACAGCGCTATGCTATTATTGATTCTAAATACATTTTAGACAAGGTGCCTGAGTACAAAGAAGCACAAAAGAAGCTCGATAATTTTAGTGAACTATGGCAAAAAGAGCTTGATCAAAAGCAAACTGCTATGGATAAAATGTACAAAGATTATGATGCTGAGCAAGTTATGCTTACTGATGTATTAAAAAAGAAAAGAGAAGATGAGCTTTTTAATAAAGAAAAAGAGCTAAGAGACTTACAAAAAAAGCGCTTTGGTTTTGAAGGCGATTTATTTAAAAAAAGACAAGAACTGATAAAACCAATACAAGACAGGGTGTATAATGCTGTACAAAAACTAGCTGTGGAAAAACAGTATGAGTTTATATTAGATAAAAGTGAAGGAATTACTGTTATATTTGCCGACCCAAAATTAGATAAGAGCGACGATGTTCTTAGAAACATGGGTGTAAAATAAATTATGTTGCTTGGTGCATGCAGCGTATTGCTTAAAAAAACGCACTTCTAAAAACAATTAAACAAAAAAGAAAACAATTTAAACAGAACGATGAAAAAATTATTATTTGCAGGTGCTATGGCGCTAAGTATGTTTACAGCTACCGCACAAAACAAGTTAGGCTACATTAACGCAAATGAGTTAATTAGTGTAATGCCAGAAGCTGCTAAAGCTCAAAAAGATTTAAATGATTTACAAAATAGTCTTGGGCTAACATATCAAGAACTTACCATTGAGTTTAATGGTTTGGACAGTGCTTTTGCTGTTGACTCTTCTAAACTGTCTCCTACTATGAGAGATATTAAAAGAAAAGATTTAATTGCTAAATTTCAAAGGTTACAGGGCTTTCAACAAAACAGTCAAGAAGAATTGCAAGCTGCACAAGAAAAAGCATTGGGACCAATAAGAGAGAAAGCGTTTACTGCAATAAATGCTGTAGCTGCTGAAAAAGGGTATTCCTATATCTTTAATGAAGAAAATTTATTCGTAAAGCCACAAGGTGATAATATCCTTCCTCTTGTAAAAACAAAACTTGGTATTAAAGACCCTGCGCCAAAGCCTACAACGGCTCCTGCAAAACCAGCAGCGGGAGGCAGAAAATAATATTACAATCTTAAAAAAAAATCCCGAGCAAATATTTGTTCGGGATTTTTTTATTATAATTTTTTAGTGTTGCATCACTGATAACAAAAACCTTTCTACTAGGTAAGTTCCTACTTGCCCTGCAGGGCTTTTAAGATTATAATCACAACCATGCGTTGCATAATTAAATGAAAGGTAATAATTAGGCACATGCAATTGGTTTAGCTTCTTTTGAAGATGCTCTGGGTGTACATGAAAAACCAGCGGGTCTATTTTACCATGTATCATAAGTGTAGGTGGAGATGTGGTTGTTGCTTGATGAACTGCACTTATTTCTTTAAATTTTTCAGGAACATCTTTGTATAATCCACCTAAATAATTATTGTAAATTTCATTATTATTTAAAACCCCAGCATTGGTAGGTAGCTGCCCCGCCCACAACATATCTGCTGGGCCATAATAACTAATCACGCCTTTTATATTTGGCATGCGAAAAGTGTAAGCTGCACAAAGTGCTATTTGTGCACCTGCACTTCTACCCAATAGCACCATATTATTTGTATCTATATTATATTCTGCTGCATGTAATAAAAAAAAATCTATGGCTGCTTTTGTATCTTCTAGTGGTGCGGGAGATTTATATGCTGGGGCAAGTCGATAATTAATAGCAGCTACATTATATCCTTTTGTGGTTAAGTAACTATTTAAGTCCGGCAGTTGTTTATTATCGCCACTTTGCCAAGATCCACCATGAATAACGATTACTAGTGGGGATGACTTTTTGTTTGCAGTTGGATAAAAATCCAATGTTATATTTTTTGTATCAATGCTTTTATACGTTATCGTTTTATATTCAACGTTTATGTTTCTACCAAACATTTTGGCAAAACTAAAAACAATAGGTAAACTAGATTCGTCTTTTACAGGAAATATCTTTTGTATTTCTGCTAATTTACTTTTCTTTTTAAATGCTTCAATAATAGGCAAAGAAAAAATAATAAGAGTAATGGCAGTTATTAAAGCAATAGGAATGGCAAATTTTGTAGCTTTAATACCTATAAAAAATAGAGTAAGTACAAGCAACATTGGCACCCACGGAAAACTAGTAAGGGCAACTGAAACCTTCCATAAAAAAGTATTGGGTGCAGGAAAAATTACCAATAAAGAAATTAGCAAAAATAGTAAGGAAAAAATTAATTTAATCATACAAGTCAATATACGATTTATTATTAAAAATTATACTACTTTTCTGAGCTTAATAATGTGTAGCCAATTCAATAAAACGATTACAGGATAGGTAGGATCAAACTCAAACCATTTTTTTGCAAAGTTTGCACTGTTGGGGCTTTTGTGATGGTTGTTTTGAAACAACTCTCCCATTAATAGAAAATCTAACGGTAAAGAATTTTTGCTATGATCGTTGTTATCAAAATTGCTATACCCATATTTATGCCCACACCAGTTTACGATAGCGCCATGTACCGGCCCCATAAAAAAATGTATGGGCAATAATACAAACATCCACCAAGCTGTAGCAAATTTTAAATAAAACAAAAAATACAAAACACCAAAACCAATACGAAACATCCACAAATTAGTAATTTTATCTAAAAATTTCCATTCTGGATAATTGCCAACGAATGCTTTCTCTGGTTGTACTTTATACTTTGCATAGTCTAAATAAATATCTTTTGTTTGCATGGTCATTTGCCACACATCTTTAAAAAAATGAGGCGAATGAGGATCTTTTTCTGTATCACTATATGCGTGGTGCATTTTGTGTAAAATAGCATATGCCCGAGGATTTAAGAAAGAAGAACCTTGTACAATTACTGTGAAGCTATAAAAGAATCGCTCCCAAAATTTGTTCATCGTAAACATCTTATGTGATGCATAACGGTGCAAGAAAAATGTTTGACAAAATAAAGACAAGAACCAATGGGTAAGAAAAAAAATAAGAATAATCATTATGTATAGAACTTTGATATACCTACGAAAAAAATGTATGCAAAGATGCAACTATACTGCGGTATTATAAAGAAAGATTTTGTATCATTTTATTTGATAAACCAATATGGACAATTTTAACATTCCAATATCTTATTTTACTACTACACCCATCATCTGCAACCCTTTACCCCCATTTACTTTTATGGTTTTGGTTGAGCCGTTTGTAGAAATATGTATCATATTTTCTCCTGCTTGTAAGGGTATGCGTACATAACTCACAAATGCAGGAAGGCTCTGCCAATTTCTTGTATCGGCTTTTTCATTAATGGTATTAAAAATATTCATTGCTAGGCCAGCTATTTCGCCTACACGGTTTATTCTATCTTCTTTATTCTTCTCTGTTTTTTCTTTTTCTTCTGTAGAGCTGTCTTTTGCTTCTCGTTTATCCGTACTCCTTGCTATACCTTCGGCGGCAGCTTCTGTGCCTTTTTCCAACAATTTTTTGGTTATTTGTCTAGCCAAAGCATTTCCCATTTCAGTAATAAAACGTTCTTTCAAAACATTTATGGCAATGCTATTTACATTTTGCGCCAATTGTGGGGTATAATTATTTTCATTATTAGAAACAATAATATTTTGTGGCTGATCGTATTGAATGCTATAAGTAGGTAGAGATAATTTGAATGCACGGAGTGATGTAATTTTATCTTCTGCAATACCATAATTGCTTGCATTGAAATTAAAATTGGCACTAGCGCCATTCGCATCTATGTAATTAAAACTGTTTATACCATTGTTACTTGCAATTAAAAAAAAGTTTTTCTCCTCTTTTACGGGTACTTGCCCTTCTTCTAAAAAAAGTATCAATTCTCCATTTTCTATAGAGGTATTATTGTAAGAAACATTCAATACTTTTTCATATTGTGGCTCTACAGAAAAACCCATAATAGCTGAAGTTCTTAAAAAATCTTGTTGCAATTGCTCTGGCATTTTTACCCCATAATAATTATTATCTGCCTTTACATAAATCTCCACTGCATTTCTATAAGATATAAATGCATTGTTTATATCTTCAGCCATTTCATATATCATGCCTTGCAAGTTTAATGCAAATGCATCTTTGCTATAGCGGTTTTCTTTATTTCTAAATTTATCGCCTTGCGTTGTACTAGATAAAGTGATGCGTCTGGCTTCTACCACTGCTTCTTCTGTTTTACCAAGAGCCACATAGTTTAAGGCTTTGTAAAAATGCATCATAAATTGCTCATGGTCTTCACCCTTATATGCTTGGCGCATTGGGTTGAGCAAGTTTCCTAGCGCAATATCAGCAAGGGTTTTACGATTGCTTTCTATCATACCATCTGCAAGATTTAAATGCCTATTGCTATTAGTAAAATCATTTTGCAGGCGATACAATTTGCCCATTTCTAAATTATAGAGCAATGCATTTCTATCTTTTTTTATTAGCTTATTGTTCTCAATGCTGCGCATGGCTTTTTCGTAATTATGCTCTCGCAAATCTGCGTAATAAGCATTCATCGATTTATTGTAAGTAGCGCAAGAAAAGAGAACTGGCACCAACATGAATACTGCCAATGCCAGTTGCAGTGTGCGTTTCATCAGTGTAGTTTTAAAAATGAAATAAGAAAACTGATGCGAAAAAATTAATTTTTTACGTTCTTAGACAATTTTTTGTCACCTATCCAAACTACTTCGTTTGTTTCTATGTTTGTAAGTACAAGGTCTATTTGGTAAGTAACCGTTTTCTTCCTTTTAAACGCATCTACAATAGAATTGATAGACCCTTGAAGAATATAGTCAGCACCTTTTTCTAAACCAAATTTTTTCATGGTACTTACGCTTGCATTTGTCTGCTGATCACTTTTTTCACCTCTCATCTCCTCACGCTTTTTACGCAGATTTGCGAGAGCATAATTACGAAAAAGCCATGCGCAGCATTGAGAACAATAAGCTAATAAAAAAAGAT
>JAYSWO010000024.1:0-2477 GCA_043717975.1 Ferruginibacter sp.
CGCTCTCCATAAAGTTGGTGCTTTCTTTGTAGAGCACTTGCATAATGTTTTCTCGCTGTATGGGTTTTCTATCGGCGGCTATGATGCTGCCCATTTTATCGGAAAAACTCATGAGCCCAATTTTGTCTTGCTTTTGCAAACAAATATTGCTGAGTGCTAGCGTGGCATTGATGGCATAATCTAAGAGGCTTAGTCCACCGAAAGGCATTTTCATAAGGCGACCTTTGTCTATAATGCAATACACTTGTTGGCTTTTTTCGTCGGTATAATTGTTTACCATGAGGTTGCCATTGCGGGCAGTGGCTTTCCAATTTATGGTGCGTATATCATCGCCACTTACATAATTTTTTATTTGCTCAAACTCCATGCTCTGCCCAATTTTACGCATGCGTTTGCTGCCTTGGTCGGCAGTGGTGGTCTTTGCCATAAGGCTGTATTGGCCTAGGTTTGCGAAGGATGGATATACGCTTACGGTTTCTTCTGCTTCCACCGTTTGCCTGCGTTGTACAAAGCCCAATTGAGATTGAAAATACATGCGTATGTTGCCAAATTTATACAGCCCTCGCTGCGTGGGTGTGATGCTGTATTTTACATCTATATTTTGTTTTGGCGCTACTGTTTTTTTTATATCAAAATTGCGCTCTTGCATTTGCTCTGGTAGTTCATCAATAATATGCAGCAATATTACAAAGGGCATTTTGTTGGTTATGTTTATGCTTACTTTGTTTGGCTCGCCATTGCTTAGTCTCTCGCTTATGGTGCGTGTGGCTTCGGGTGGTTTGGAGAGTATGAAAAGAAATAAATAATCGGCTAGTACGAGTAAGCATACTACGGTGAAAATAATTTTGGTAATGCTGAATAGGGTCGGGTAAAAAAATGACATGATGAACAAGAGCACACAGCCACCCATGGCTATGTAAAACCTTGTGGTAACGAATAGGGTGAGGAAGTGGTTGTTGTTCTTGGCCATTTTATATTAAGTTTAAACCACTAAGGCAATAAGTTTGAAAAGTTTCACAAAGTGATTTACTGGGTATAAACTAGTCATACTTAGTGTTTCTTTTTTTCTTACTGTCTTTGTGTTTCATTTTTCTTTTTAGTTCAAAACTATCTAGGAATCTCGATACTTTTCAAAATATTCCCTATCAACTCATCTGGCGTTATACCCTCCATTTCTTTTTCGGGCGTAAGCATTATGCGATGGCGCAATACATGCGGAGCCATTTCTTGTACATCTTCTGGTATTATAAAATCTCGGCCTTTTAGTGCTGCTGTGGCTTTGGAAGATTTTAGTAATGCAAGCGATGCACGGGTAGATGCGCCTAGGTACAACGATGCATGGTTGCGGGTTTCGTGTACAATGGCGGCTATGTAGCCAATGAGTTTTTCATCTACTTTTATATTTTGCACCACTTCTCTATACTTGTCTACTTCCTCGGCAGATAATAATTTGTTTACATCTTGCAACAACTGCGCTTGTGTTTTGCCTTGCTGCTGCGTGAGTATTTGTATTTCTTCTTTGAGCGTTGGGTAGCCTATTTCTATTTTAAATAAAAAGCGATCTAGCTGTGCTTCGGGTAGGCGGTATGTACCTTCTTGCTCTATGGGATTTTGTGTGGCCAATACAATAAATGGATATTGCATTTTGTGTGTAGTGCCATCGGCAGTTACTTGGCGCTCCTCCATTACTTCAAAGAGTGCAGATTGTGTTTTTGCTGGTGCACGGTTTATTTCATCTATCAATACAATGTTGCTAAATATGGGTCCGGCTTTAAAATAAAAAGTACCTTCTTTTGGGTTAAATACTGATGTGCCGAGTACATCGCCAGGCATAAGATCGGGTGTAAATTGTAGGCGAGAAAAATGTACGTCTATAATTTTTGCCAATAATTTTGATGCTAAAGTTTTGGCTACGCCAGGCACACCTTCTAGCAATAAATGCCCATCACAAAAAAGACCAATCAGCAATAAGTCCACCACTTGCTCTTGTCCTACAATTACTTTGCCTATCTCAGCTCGTATGGCGTGTAGCTTATGATTGAGCTCGGTTACGGGTGTGCTTTCTTGAAAAAAGTTTTCTTGTGGTGCTGCTTCTTGTAGCCCGTTTTCTTCTGGTAGGTTTTCTTGTAATATGTTTTCTTCCATTATGATTTATTTTACCGTTAATTTATTTTTTTGTTTTGTAAAAAGTGTTGCCACAGATGCACAGTTTTATTTTTGCTCCTCCTTCGACAGACAGGTTCGCAAAATATTTTTCTTGCCGAGAAGTCGGTAAGGCGTTTAATTAAAAGTTGTGTTGTTTTAAAAAGTTTAAGTCGGGGTTAAAAATGCTTCGCATTTTATAAAATTTGAAAAATAATTTTAATGCTCAAATTATTCAACAATTAAACCATTCAACAACTTTCAACAACCTTCAACAACCTTCAACAACCTTCAACTTTGAACCTTCAACTCCCTCTCTTAAAGAACTTCTCCAT
>JAYSWO010000231.1:0-11593 GCA_043717975.1 Ferruginibacter sp.
TCTCGCCGTTGCATAATAGAAGCGCCGCCTTTGTTGGTATGCAGCGCAGGCAGAGCAGCCAAGCGTACCAACAACCAGTATAGCGCTTCCATAAAAAATTGTATTTTTAAAAATATGAAAATGATTTACCCAACAGAGTGGCCTCAATTTTATACAGCCACTGTACTTAACTGGCAACATCTACTAGAAAACGAAAAATACAAAAATATAATAGTAGAAAGTTTACAATTTTGTGTAAAAGAAAGCAAAATTAAATTATACGCATTTGTAATAATGAGCAATCATATTCATTTAGTTTGGCAACAAATACCTCCTACCACAAAAGTAAAACTGCAACATAGTTTTATGACATTTACTGCACAAAAAATAAAAGAAGATTTGCAAAAGAATAATTCTACATTACTAGAAACTTTTAAAGTAAATGCAAAAGATAGAATGTATCAAATTTGGGAGAGAAACCCATTAACGGTTGATTTATTTTCGCCAAAAGTATTTTATCAAAAAATAGACTACGTACACTACAATCCAGTTAGAGCGAACTTGTGTATTAACCCCGAAGATTATTTTTATTCCTCCGCAAAATTTTATGCAACAGGTATAGATGAATTTAATATGCTCACACATAATGATGGGTGAGTTTTTATTTAAATAAATTATAGTCCGTGCAATTGTTGTTGGTACGCTGGGCTACTCTACCCGCGCTGCATACCAACAACGGCGGCGCTTCACGAAAATGACCTTTGCCTCCGTTGGCCGCACGCACCCATCCCTCCCACTCGTAAGAGCGTAGCTTGGTCTACTACCAGCCGACCAAATTATTAAAAACTATTTTCAAAAGAATAAAAATATTTATTGCCGCACCGGCTGGTCACAGACCATGCCTAGGCGAATGCGAGATAGGTAATAGTTCATTGATGCAAAGGAATAGTGCAAAAAACATGTAGAAAAATTTTGTTAAATTTGGAGTACCAACAAAAGCAAAGTGTAACCCAACATAATTATGAGACATATTTTAATCTTAACTTTTTTTTACGTTCTACTTTTAGGCTGCAACAACTCAAAGCCAGACAATAAAGTAAACAATAGCACTACCCACATTTATCCAGTAGTAAGCTACCTTCACATAAAATTGGACTCTGCGAGGCATCTTCCATCTAATCCATATATTTTAGAATTTACAAAAGGAAATAAAACAGTTGTTTTTTGTGGCGTAACGCATTTAACAGATGATTCAGACATAAAAAATCCAATGTTTACAAAAATTGAACAAAAATTCTTTGCCTTCAAACCTGATATAGCAATAAACGAAGGGGGCGACATTTCAAAAAAAGTTTACACTTCAAAACAGGATGCTTTATTAAGAGATGGAGAAATTGGACTAACAAAAATATTATGCGACAGTTTAAAAATAAAATCTGTTGACGGCGACCCCACAGTTGAGCTTGAATTTAAAGAACTACTAAAAACCTATTCAAAGGGGGAGTTATTAGCTTACATAATTACCGAGCGCCTTATGTGGGCACTAAAAGGACAACACATTACAGACAGCATTGAAATTGAAAAAAGGTATGACGCATTTGTTCAGAACTATATTATTAAAAAAGCTGCAATAACATTAACAAAAACAGAACAGACTTTTGGTTTCTACAAATCAAATTATGAGCAGCTACTTAAACGACCTTTTGATATTTCGCAGCTTGAACCAACCAATCCGTTTGAACCTAATGGAAAATTTCAACAAATTGGAAGAACTTCAAAAGAAATAAGAGACCAATTTTTATTACAAACCGTTGACAAATTATTAGACAATAACGACAAAATATTTATAGTTTTTGGTGGTTGGCATTTACTGACTTGCAAGCCAGGTCTTGAAGAAATTATTAGCCGCAGGAGAAAATAAACACACTGGCAGAAATGATGCGAAGCTTTTGTGTGTTGGCTTTCTGTGCGTCAAATTATAATAAACCTTATGCAATGCACATGTACCCTACCCTCAACAAAGACAAAATAAATATAACAGCATGCTACACAAATATTTTACGCCTTTCCCTATTTTAACAACTGCAAGGCTAACACTTAGGCAGCTACTCATTACTGACGAAGAAGACATTTTTACTTTGCGTTCTGACAGTGAAATAAATAAATACCTTGACAGACCATTAAGCCATAATATTGAGGATGCAAGGAATTTCATACATACCGTTAATGAGAACATCCATAAAAATGTTTCTCTTTATTGGGCAATAACCTTGCATGACAGCAATACATTTGTTGGAACAATTTGTATTTATGGCTTTTCAGATGAAAATGACAACTGTGAAATTGGTTATGAACTTTTACCAAATTTTCAAGGACAAGGAATAATGAAGGAAGCTGTAGAAAAAGTTGTTAACTATGCATTCCATACAATTGAAGTTCAAAAAATTGAAGCATTCCTTCATAGAGATAATGAACGTTCTATAAACCTGTTGGAGAAATTGTTGTTTAGAAATTTAAATAAACCTGATGAGACAACGCCTGAATTAATATGTTACTATTTGACAAATCCCATTGAAAATCTTACATAAATTTATAATGAGAGTAAGTATTTTTGGTACGCTCCGCTGCTCTACCCTTGCTGCATACCAATAACAGCAGCGCTTCACGAAAATGACCAATTACTTCAATGTTTTTAAGTAGATTTGAATTCCCAACAAAACTTACAAACAAAACTAACGATGAAAACATTTAAACAAATAATAAAATATACGATCCTAATCATTATAGTTGTACTTGCCATTTTTGCCATTGTAAATTATCCGATTTCTTCTAACGCCAAAAGTTTTGAAAGATTGGCAGACAGCACAAATATTAGAAGAAACCTTGAGTCAATCATTAATACCCCTGATTATCGAAATTATAAAAATATATCCGTACTCGACACCGTTGCAGAGCGGATAAAAAATGAATTTCAACGATATACCAACAATGTATCTATGCAAGAGTACAAGGTTGATGAAAGAGGTTATAAAAACGTTATTGCATCTTTTGGCCCAGAAAAAGGAGAAAGGATTATTGTAGGTGCTCATTATGATGTTTCGCATGACCAAGACGGTGCCGATGACAATGCAAGTGGCGTAGCTGGTGTGTTAGAATTAGCCAAACTTCTTAAAGACCAACCCTTAAAATACAGAATTGATTTGGTGGCATTTTCTTTAGAGGAGCCACCGTATTTTCATACAAAAAATATGGGAAGTTATATACATGCAAAATCATTGCACGACAGAAATATAGCAGTAAAAGGAATGATAAGCTTTGAAATGATTGGGTATTTTTCTGATAAAGAAAATTCTCAAAGTTATCCTGTAGGCATGATGAAATGGTTTTATGGTGATAAAGGCAATTTCATTACAGTAATTCAAAGTTTTTTTTGCGGATCGTTTGGTAAAGAATTTAAAGAGTTATCATTTAAAAACAATTCAATTAATACAAAATCTATCAGGGCTCCTTGGTTTATAGCAGGAGACAATTCAGACCAAATAAACTATTGGAAATTTGGATACAATGCAGTAATGGTTTCAAATACGGCATATTTCAGAAATCATAATTATCATACCAGTGCAGACAAATTAAACTTATTGAATATTCCAAAAATGGCATTGGTAATTGATGGCGTTTTTAGAACACTTGTTCAAATGAAATAAATGTACCACTAGCAGAAATGGTACGTAACTTTTGTGTATTGGCTTTCTACCGCATAAGGCAAAGCAAGTTGTTCGGCAAATTACAAAAGAGGTTTATGCAATACACGGATCCACTTTTGCTCTTTTAGCATACTTCATATCTGCCAAGTGCCGAAAACTTTCCCCATTCACCATTAGGCTTCTAATGTACTAAGAATTACTTTTTCTATTTAATATGCATTATTTTTACTGTATTACCGATTTACAAGTAAACTCAATTAAACAATATATGCAAAGGATTATTAAATACTTACATAGCTTTAAAAATATAAAGGGTTTTATTTTCATCTCTCTATTTTTTTGTTTGTACAATCAAGCATTTGCCCAACAAGAAAGTATGATTGTACCTAAAGTAAAAGCATTTACAATTTTAAAAAATGCGGCAACAATATTATCAAGCAGCAGTTCAATATCGGTAAATGCTGAATTTTATGAGCAAGCAATCTATTTACAAAATCAAATAAAAAACCAATGCGGTATTGAGTTCCCCATACATCTAGCATCAAAAAAAAGTGGCGACATCCTGCTAGTAAAAGATACCATCAGCATTACACAATTGGAAATGTACAGCTTGGAAATAAATGGACAAAAAGTAATATTGAAAGCAAAATCGGTACGCGGTTTTATAAATGGAATGCAAACGCTGCTACAATTATTTCCTTTAGTAAAATCCAAATCTGTATCATTAAAAGCTTGTAAGATTATAGATTATCCTCGTTTTCAATGCAGAGGTATGCACCTCGATGTAGTTAGGCATTTTTTTTCTGTAGATTTTATAAAAAAATATATTGACTATCTAACATTTCATAAATTCAATACTTTTCATTGGCACTTAACGGATGATCAAGGTTGGAGAATAGAAATATTGTCTTATCCAAAACTAAATAGTGTAGGCTCTTGGAGAGATTCTACTTTAATTGGCCATTTTTTTGATACCCCCGTGGTATACAAAAAAGAAAGATACGGTGGGTTTTATACAAGAAAAGAAGTAAAAGAAATTATTAAATATGCGGCTATAAGAGGCATCAACATTATCCCCGAAATTGACATACCAGGCCATAGTCGTGCTACTATAACGGCCTATCCTGAATTGAGCACCCACCCCGATTCGGCTTGGGGCGTAGCGGCTACTTGGGGAATGTACAATAGAAAAAATAATGTATTGGCACCTACAGAGGCAACATTCAAATTTTTAAAAGAAATTTTTCATGAAATTGCTGAACTATTTCCATCTGAGTACATACACTTGGGAGGAGATGAGTGTAGCAAACTGTGGTGGAAAAGAAGTACAAGCACACAAAATTTTATGACAAAAAATGGATTAAAAAATGAAGTAGCCTTACAAACTTATTTTATAGAAAATGTGAGTGGTTACCTTAAAGAAAAAAATAAAAAAGTAATTGGATGGCACGAAATTATGGAAGGCAAGTTGGACACGTCAACCATTGTAATGAATTGGGCCGATGAAGCAAAAGCCATAGAAGCCGCTAACAAAGGCTTTAAAGTGATCATGACACCAGGTGTGCCTTTTTACTTTGACCATTATCAATCAAAAATAAAAAGAGACAGCTTAGCCATTAAAGGGTATAATTCACTCGAAGCTGTTTATAATTATGAAGTATTGCCTGCTAAAATTGTAGCCAAAAATTTATCAACCAAAATATTGGGCGCACAAGCCAATGTTTGGACAGAATATATGGAATACAGTACCAAGGTTGAGTATATGATTTTTCCTAGAATGACCGCCTTGTCTGAATCATTATGGGTAATTCCTCAACAAAAAGATTACAAAGATTTTTTGAAAAGACTTAATACAACTGTAATTCCTCGATATAGATTTTGGAAAAGTAGTTGGTATAAAAATTTTGAAGAGGTACAATAAAGCATGAGAAAACAAAGAACTATTAATAAAGTATTGTAAAGACATAGTGGTAATTTTACATTTCCCTAAACTGCATAAATTTATTAAATTACAACAATGAATAAATTACTATTTCTTTTCCTTTTACCAACTTTTTCATTTGCACAGATTGATAGTACAGATATAATAGTAAAGCAAATGATGGAGAAGCAAAAAATTGTTGGGCTTTCTTTATCTGTTATAAAAAATGGTCAACCTATCGTAAACAAAGGTTATGGCTTGGCCAATGTGGAACTGAATGTACCTGTGACCTCCGAAACTGTCATTAGGATTGGCTCGGTGAGTAAGCAGTTTTTTACAACAGCTATTATGAAATTAATGGAAGAAGGAAAACTGAATATTGAAGACCCTGTACATATTTTTTTTCCTGATGCTCCAAAAACATGGCGACCTATTACTATAAAAAATTTAATGAGTCATACATCGGGGCTGCAAAGAGAAGGACCTGCCTACGACAATTTCAAAATTCAACCCGATATAGATATTATCAAGTCCTCCTATAAACTCCCACTCTTATTTAAACCAGGAGAAAAATACCAATATTGTAATCTAGCTTATTTTATGTTGGCAGAAATTATAAAGCAGGTAAGTGGTATGCCTTGGCAGAATTATATACATGATAAATTATTTGTACCAGCAGGAATGAATAATACGTACCTAACTGATTTTTATCAAATCATTCCAAACCGTTCCAATGGATACATGCATAAGCATGACACATTGATAAATTCCACAACCATGTTTGGTATACGCCCAAGCGGAGGATTTCTTTCTACATCTTCTGATATGATTAAATGGGAAAAGGCAATACGAGAGAAAAAAATTATTCTTAAAAAAGACAATTGGGAAAAACTTTGGCAACCGTTTATAAAAACTTCAGATAAAGCAGACGCTAAGGAATATTATGGTTTTGGATGGATGATAGATGAATAAAAAGGGCATAAATTAATTGCACACAATGGAGCTAATATTGTTTTCAGATCTGTATTTGCACGATTTGAGCAAGATGAACTTTCCATCATCATTCTAACAAATACAGATGAGGCAAATCCAACTGCCATGGCAAAAGCCCTTGCTGATTATTATTTTAGAAAATAAAAACAGAAAATAGGTGGGCAAACCATTCCGCAAATACAAGCGTTATGGGAATTTGAATTATCAACATATAAACTTATGCCAAAAAAGTATTTGCTTTATACATAATTACAAAAATGGTAGGCCTATTTTCGTAAAAGACAACAGAAAACATACATTTTTACATTAAACTACACATATGTCAGAAAATAAAGATTACTCAAAATTGGCACTCGAAGAGTTGTTGGCAGAACAAAAAAAGATCAAGAAAGAAGAAACCATTTCATCAGTAATAATAGGTGTTTTGGTTGGCGTTATCATTTTCGGCCTTGTAAAAAATGGTTTTGGTTGGGTGTATATTTCCATTTCATTACTCTTGATATCTGCTATTTATGGAAATTCAAAAAAACGTAAACAAAATCTTACGCAAATACAAATAGAAATTAATAACAAAAAAACAAATTAAACAAAAAAGGTTAGATTGATTATTTCGGTTTAAAGAACCAAATGGAGCCAATAATATATTTTAATTAAAGCATAGCACTTGCCAGTATTGGATCGGGCGCAAAACGAGCTTGGCATGTACAACAGCAGTACAAACTTTATTAATTGCAGAATGAGCTTGTTAACCTTTTTGTAATAATAATATATATCAAGCAAGATGATAAATGGATATTGGGCTCAATGTGGTTTGCCAAATTTCTCACACTATAAATTGTTTGTATTACATTATGTTTTGCAGTAAACCAATATCAGTTACAGGTCGATGTGGGGTTCTTAAAACTATATACAAAAAAACAACCATTTTAATTAGATAAATTCTGTTGATTTATGAGCATAGATTTTAATTTGTTAACGTTCAAATAATTTCTTTAACCGCATCATTTATTTTATGATAATATTTTCCACGCTTCTTTTGTCATTTCAAATTTTATTTCTTTCGAACCGTTGGTTCCATTTTCTTTCCAACCCGATTTTCTGTAAAATTGTTCTGCTCGGGTATTGAAGGCGGTACCCAACCAAACCTTGTCTTTACCCTGCGCAAAATACCAATTGAGCATTAATTTATGAAGCGTTTGTCCAATCCCTTTATGCTCATACTCTGGTAAAAGAAACAAAGCCCAGATATTATCCTCTTGCAAATCGGCTATGGCAAACCCTACAATTTGCAGTTCTACTTCACAAACCCACCCTTTGCCCCTCACGGTCATAAATTCTTCGCAGTCTGCATCCGATACCAATGCAGGGTCAGATAATGTATTTTCTTTTACGGCATTTCGCACAATTTGTATTTGTGGTATATCTGCTACCGTTGCTTCTCTAAAAATCATGGTTTTTTACTTTAAATGAAAAAGTTTGACAAAACAATAAAACGTTTAATCATTATAAATCCAACAACAAATAAACAATTTATTAATGCAACAATTTATTTAGCAAACACCTTCTTCAATATATCAGTAACCTGCGCTGCTGGGTCTTTGCGTATTTTTTGCTCTTGCAACGCAATGTTATAAAACATACCCACCAACGCCTTTTCGGTAACGTATGTACTTAAATCTGTTTGTACTTTATCTTTAGAAAACATATTGTATTTACTAAAAGCGGCTGTCCAATATTTATCGGCATTTACCTTTTTAAGTGAAGCTTCAATTACAGGGCGCATTCTTTCTGTAAGTGTAGCCGTAGTTGTTTTCTTTAAAAAATCAGTAGCTGCATGATCATTGCCACGTAAGATATTTAAACCGTCTGTCAACGTCATTTGCTTTATAGAAGTAAGAAATATTTGTCCCACTTGTCTGGCAGCATCTTCTGCCGCACTGTTCATAGAAAGTATGGCTTTATCCACAAGCGAGCCCGCTCCCATATTACGCAATGCTTTTTCTGCTTTTAATGCCTCTGCCGGCATAATGATTTTTATGGCTTCATTTTTAAAATACCCACCGGCTGCACTGAGTGTTTTTGAGATAGTATCAGTAGCTACCCTAAGTGCATCTTTTAAGCCACTTACGATATCGTCATTGCTCAAACCACCGCCTCCTTTGGAAGTAGAACCCTTACTAGTTGTTAATATATTTTTGCTGCTATCCGTTTTTACAGCTTTTTTTATTTTATCCAACATGCCTTGGGCCAACAATTGGTTAGTCGTAATGGCAATAAAAAGGAACAGGATCAATTTTTTCATTTGTCTATTTTAGTATTTAGACGCAAAATAATCACTAAAGTTGCAAAGACCCCGTTAAATTAAAATGATTTTGCAAAAAAGAAAGATTTGCTGATTGATTTTTTATTTCTAAAACCTACATTATTATTGCAAATGTTATAGTTTGATAAAGCGGTTTAGCGTTAATACGCTTCGTTTATTCTCAAAATAAGACTGGCTGGCTTAACAGCATGAATATAATTATAACACATTCTTATATAATATCATAAATTTCTGGTAAGGAAATTGCTTATAGCTGCCGATTGTTTATTTTTACCATTAAATTTTACATCTGCGCATATTTTTAAAAATATTAGGTTGGATTATGCTTGTACTACTCTTTTGGGTGGTGCTTATTGCCATGGGTTATTATGTTTACCCATACAACAAATGGCTGTTTTATGGTTTACTAATAGGTTGGGCATTAGCATGGTCTTTCGTTTTTCAGAAATTTAAGCAAAAACTGTATTTCCTTATTCCTCTATTACTCATCTTCATTTTATATGGTTTACTGCATTTGTCGGGTGTACAAACATACATTACACAAAAAGTAGCCGCAGATTTATCTAAAAAACTACATGCCAAGGTTTCTATAAAAAAATTGGACGTTCATTTCTTCAACAAAGTTTCTATTGAAGAGGTGTTCGTAGAGGATTTAAAAAAAGATACCATTTTATTTGCTGGTAGCATACAAGGGAGTGTAAACGATTGGTTCTTTTTTAAAGACAAGGTATCTGTTGAAAATGTGGTGTTGGATGATGCGGTAATAAAACTTCATCGCAGCGATTCTGTTTGGAATTACCAATTTATAGCTGATTATTTTTCAGCTCCCAAAAAAACAAAAAAAGACAATGGAGCTCCACTGGATATTGATTTAAAAGAATTACACTTCAACAAAATTCGTTTTAGTAAAATAGATGAGTGGATTGGGCAAGATATGACGGTAAACCTTGCACAGCTTGATGTAATAACCGATACCATTAATGTAAAGAATAAAAAAATTCACATAAAAGAAATATTTGTAGATAAACCATTTTTTGCACAGAATGATTATGAAGGTAAGAAACCTGAAGATAATAGCCCAAAGCCTGTAAAGGTGGCGGTACTTAGCGATTATAAATGGAACACAGATAGCTGGGAAATAAAATTGGATAAATTAAATCTAAAAAATGGTACATTTAAAAACGACAAACAAACGGATGTTGCTCCTTACACAGATCGTTTTGATGGACAACATTTATTTTTCTCCAATATTAATGCTACTTTAAAAAACTTCGTTTTTTCACACGATACGGTTACTGTAAATGGAATATTGAGTGGCAAAGAAAAAAGTGGTTTAGAAATAAAAAAACTATCGAGTAATATTAAGTTTACACCAGAAATAATGGAGTTTGATAGTTTGGATTTAATGACCAATAAAAGCAGGCTCAGGAACTATTATGCCATGCGTTACGAAAGTTTCAATACGGATTTTAGTAGATTTATACACAACGTAACATTGGAAGGGCATTTTAAAGAAAGTGTTTTGTATAGCGATGATTTGGCCTTTTTTGCACCTGCGCTAAAATCGTGGAAACGCATAATCTATTTAGAAGGAAATGCAAAAGGCATACTTGATAATTTTAGTGCAAAAGATATGAAAATAAGCACTGGCAATACATACCTTGAAGGAAATATTGCTATGCGTGGTTTGCCTGACATTAATACCACATTTATAGATTTTCAATCGAAAGAATTGCGAACCAACTATTCAGACATCGTTTCTATAGTGCCTACATTAAAGAATGTTAAAAGTCCTGCTATTTCAAAGCTTGGCGCCGTTTCTTTTACAGGAAACTTTACGGGATTTATAAAAGACTTTGTAGCTTTTGGAAAATTTAATACAGCCCTTGGAAATATTACAGCAGATGTAAACATGAAAACACCAGATGGAAAACCAGCAAAATATTCTGGCAATATATCTAGTACCGGTTTTAACTTGGGTTCTTTTATAAATACCAATGAGCTTGGTGCTGTAGCGCTCAATGTAAATATAGATGGCACCGGATTTGGTTTGAAAGACTTAAAAGAAAAGATAACAGGAAACATTAGTTCCATAAAATATGGCAATTATACGTACAAGAACATTGATGTAGATGGAGATTTTGCAAACAAATTGTTTGTTGGGCATTTTGCTATAGATGATCCCAATCTTAAAATATCTAGCCTCGATGGCTCTATCAATTTTTTAGAAAAAACACCTGGTTTTAAATTGCAGGCCAATGTGCAGAAGGCAGATTTAAAAAGCCTTGGATTGGTAAAAGAGAATTTCTTATTTAAGGGTGATTTAGATTTGGATTTTACAGGAAATAATATTGACAATTTTTTGGGCAATGCAAAAGTGATGAATGCAAAACTATTGCAAGGAAACAACCAACTTTCTTTTGATTTTTTAAACATAAACTCCGAAATCGTTGCCGGGGAAAAATCGCTTACTGTAAATACCAATGAAGTAGATGCCAATATAACTGGTAACTTTAAAATAATGGAACTGCCAGATGCGGTGAAGGTAATGCTATCAAAGTACTATCCTGCATATATAAAAGCACCAAAGTATATTGTAAAAAGTACACAAAATTTTACCTTTAATATAAAAACAAACAATGCAGATGCGTATGTAAAATTGTTGGATAAAAG
>JAYSWO010000232.1:0-4564 GCA_043717975.1 Ferruginibacter sp.
GCAGTAATAAATCTTCGTGTTGCATCATTGTAATTAGTAGGGGCACCTGCCGGCGGGCCTGTTTGAAAAATTAAAATATTATCGCCAGCTGAAAAAAGGCTCAGTCCATCAGTAAAACCATTAGGCTGAGGAAGACCGGTAGGAACGATAGGTGTTTCGTTTGTTATAGAACCAAGCGGAACGGTTCCGTTTTCATTGGAATAGGCAAACCACTGATAATATTCTGACCCCGCCGCAAGTTCATCATGATATTTATTTATAAAGAAAACTTCTTTTCCCTGTATAATACCTCCGGCTGGCACCACCCATTTAATAACGGCTTCAGAACCTATTCCAAAAGTAAACGGGGGATAAGCTTCATCAAGCCAGTTGTTTGATACTGCATTCCATCCTCTGTCGGTAAAATAAATCACCGTACCAGCTGTAAGACCGCCTGGCTTGAGGACCACAATGGAGAATCGGTCATCAAATTCGAGTAATGCCGTGTTAAAAGTATTTGTGGGATCAGTATCCGACTGGTAACTAACAAAGGCAATATCTCCAGCAGCAAGATTATTTTGTGAGTATGCAATGGCTGCGCAGAATATTGAAAGGTAAAAACAGAGCGCTATTTTTTTCATAATAAAATGTATTTTAAAAACATGTTTAGAAAAAATAAGAACTAAAAAAACAATTAAAGCAGAAATAAATCCAATTTATCTTTCTGGCTTAGTTAATTCATGAAAGCAGACAGCAAATATAATTATTTTTTATAATATAACTAGCTTTTCATTTTAACATATGATAGGTTAGAGTATTAGTTACCGAAGAGGAGAAGTTTTAATTTTAATACAATAAAATATTTAAACCATGGCATAAGATTAATAAAAACTAAAAAGTAGAAGATTGATACACAGAATTAATAGATGTTATATTGAATATTTCAAATCATATTATTTCAAAAGAAAAATATATTACTTAGATAGATGAAGCAAATGCTTTTCCATTTTGCAATCTATTATTTAAATGATTTTATTTGTTACAAGTTAATTGCTTTTCTTATTCTCTTTTAAAGAAAGGCAATAAAAAAGAAAAAGCAAACAGACCTATTTTAAAACTTGAAAATGACATAAATTTTATTTTTTTCAAAAAATATCTAGCATGCTAAAGTGATATACAACTCTATTTCGTTGGCTTTATGTTCGGCAAAAATAATATTTCGGTGCGCTCCACCTCTGCAACCTTCGTTATTATTCAATCTACAATAGTTTGGTTATTATTATTATGCTGTAGCCATTTTGGTAACAGCATAATACAATAAAACACATTGGTGCAGCGCACCACAATATTTGTAGCTGCCACAGCAGTACAAAGTTTTATAGGTGCAGCGCACCGTAATATTTGGTTGTAATAGAAAATGTTTTATTTGTATTACACAACTACAGAGTAGTTTCCCATCAATAACCTTGCATGCAATCCAAGGTTATAAAAGACTCGCTACAACAACCACGAAGTGGTTACCCAATCAACCAACAATTATACAGAAATTACAACGAAAAGGAAACCGCATTCGGGGTTATTGTGGAGCGTCATTTTAATAACCACGGGCATTGCCCATGGTTATTAAAGGGAAACCACTTCGTGGTAATATGCAATAGATTATTTATCATGCGATTTTCCGCCTAAGTTCGACTCCCTCCCCATAAACCATTCCCTTCAATCAACGGTCGCACCCATAAAATTATCAAATTGTAAACATGGAGTAGAACTTAATGTACGTTTCAAGGGGATACGAAACGTAGTGTTGGATATTTGGCAAGATGAAAGTGGTAAGTTTGGAAGAGACTTAAAAACGGGCAAAGCGGCCAAATAAGCGGCAACTCATATAAAATAGGTACCTCACCGCCAAATTGGTGGATTAAGTTAGCGGTAACTATCAGCAAAGACTCAAATCTACACGAACCATTAGCTATTATCTTCGAGATTTCTTTCCGCCGTGGCGGAGAGTTATGGTGCATAAAAAAACCACCCTTTGTAAAAAAGAGTGGCTTACTATAAAATATTTCAAAAAAATTAAACGCTAAAGTGAGCGAAAGCTTTGTTGGCTTCTGCCATACGATGTGTATCTTCTTTTTTCTTGTAAGATGCACCTCCACCTTTGCTTGCTGCTACTATTTCATTGGCTAATTTGTCACACATGCTACGATCATTTCTTTCACGACTATAACGTTCCATCCATTTTACAACAATCGAAAGAAAAAATATTTAATGAAAATGCACTGACAATAATGCAAAGGGATTAAAATAAAATGATTTTTTTATTTACAATTCGTATTTAAATAATCGGCAAATATTTTTACATCCGTCATATCTGTAAATTTATCTTTAGCATCAATCTTTTGCTTAAGAGCAGGGCAATTGTCTATAAAACCTTTTGCAGATTTTTTATCTGCATAAATATCTTTTACGTGCACTGCTTTTTCGTCTCCAAGTTTTTTTATTGCAAAACTATTTGCATCTAATGGATTTTGATAGACTGTATAATTACCAATGGTATAATACACTTTATAAAATTCTTTTTTAGCAAGCATACCTCCAGGATTACTCATTTTTCCTAGCATACCCATTACCGAAGATTCTTTAATTGCAATAGCTTCATATTTTGTTCCTTTAGCAAAAAAGTATAATACTTTTCTTTTTGCTTTTGTCGTTTGGCTTGCGTTATAAGGCTTTATTATTTCTCTTTTATCTAAATCTACAATTCCGCCAGATGGTGCTTCTTCATAAAAATAGTAAGTTACTTTACCTTCTACTTTTTCTTCATCTTCAAATACCACATATCCATCTTCATCTTTAATATTGGGATTATTTGCCTTTGCTTGTGCTTCCGCTACTGATGCTGCCCCATTTCTTTCGTCTAATTTTTTACCTTTTACAATAGCATAGTCATCATAAAAAGTATACTCGTTGCCAAATATTATATTATTACTTTTGCTATTTTTTATACTGTAATATGCATTAAACATTGGGTATAGGTTTGTAAAATTTAGAGAATTGGCATCATCTATAATTCTTCCTATATCATTTGTACTCCAATAGTTACTATAGTAATCAGAAAACCAGCTGTTAGCATCCTCCATATTACCAGATTCCATTGCTGCTAAGGCTCCATTAAATAGGCACATTTTTACAATTTCAGGTGTGAAATTTGCCTTATTTGAAATTTGCTCTTTATAAAAAGTATAGCTTGCTTTTAATGTTTCTAACGCAGCTGCTTCTTTTTCAGGTTCTGCAAAATCTTTTATTGCATTTCCTAATTTATCTGCATTTTCAAACATGGATAAGAATTCATCTTTTTTACCTTTTTTAACATTGTAATAATAAACTGTTTGCTTCAAAAAACTATTAAAATCATAACCCGCATAAATTGCTTTAATAGCAGAATTTTTTAGGCTTATCATTTCATTACGCTCCAATATTTTTTCAATAGCTACCTTATTGATATTGTAAGATTTTTCTAATTCATCTTTTGTTACAAAAGATATTTTTGGCCTTTCTGCAATACTTTTATTTATATCATCTGTAAGTGTATTGGCATGATACAATACGGAGCATTCATAGTTATCATCATGCAGTATCAATTCTTTTTCCTTAACGCCTAAATTATTTTTTACGATAATTTTAATTGGAAATTTATAGTACACTTTTCTAATAAAGCCATTTTCAGATTTATTTGTAGCAAGCGGAAATTTAATATCTTCAAACTTATTTAAAGGTATGAGGCCTTGTGTTTCTATTTCAAAAGTTTTGTCCGTTGTTGAGCCATCTGTAATCCTCTTAGCATCCATATTTAAAGCAATACCTTCCCAAAACTGTTTTGATTCCGCATCAGTAATGTAGCTAGATTTGCCTGTAAAAATTACTTTATACGTTTTTTCTTTGGCCAATTTTTCTATTGCTCCACCAATTTTATATCTCACATTTGAATAATTGCTGGTAATATTTTCCTCTCTAATTTGTGCGTCTGTTCTTACTGAAATTAATAACACAGTAAATAATAAAAGGCCGCTAATAATTTTTTGCATAATAATTTTATAAAAGGTTTAAGGTTTAAATCGAAATATACATTCGTATTGTAAACAATAGCAAACTTGCTTTTGGTTCGTATTATTTAAAATATGTATCTCAAATACAAAAAATTAGTGTCAATATTTTTTATGAAACATAAAATACATAAAAGTTCTTTAACGCTTTTTTATAAAAAAATATTGCATAAAAAAACCACTCTTTCAAAAAGAGTGGTTTACTATAAAGATATTTCAAAAAATTAAACTCTAAAGTGAGCGAAAGCTTTGTTGGCTTCTGCCATACGATGTGTATCTTCTTTTTTCTTGTAAGATGCACCTTCACCTTTGCTTGCTGCTACTATTTCATTGGCTAATTTGTCAGACATGCTACGACCATTTCTTTCACGGCTATAACGTACCATCCATTTAATACTTAACGAAATTTTTCTATCTGGTCTAACCTCAGATGGTATTTGGAAAGTAGCACCACCAATACGGCGACTTCTAACTTCTACACC
>JAYSWO010000233.1:0-4537 GCA_043717975.1 Ferruginibacter sp.
TTTAAAAGCAACTTTCAATAGATAAATTTAAGTAGGCAAAATAAGATATTTTTGCTTACATATGGAAAGTGGAGCTACATTAAATGATTTAAAAATAGATGTTACCAATAAACAAATCCTTTCAATTGCACTGCCAATAACCATTGCGATACTCATTCCACAATTAAATATGCTTATTAACAGCATTTTTTTGGGGCATGTAGGAGGAAAAGAATTAGGAAATGCGGGTATTACAGGGGTTTTCTATCTCATATTTGCAGTGGCAGGTCATGGGCTTAATAATGCCATGCAATCTGTTTTTTCTAACAATGCAGGTAGTGGCAACCATGAAAAATTTAAAATAATTCTTACACAAGGCATACGCATTGGGCTTATATTTTCTTTTATTGGCATTTTGTTTACTTGGCTTATTGCACCTTACATTATGCAATCTGTGGCTACAGCATCGGCTTACCCTGCCGAAATGAGTTTTTTAAAAATTAGAATTCTTGGACTACCCTTCTTATTTATTTTTCAAATGGGTAATGCATTTTTAATAGCATCGCTCAATAGTAGGTATTTAATGATTGGTTTTATCTGCGAAGCAGTACTAAACATTGTGTTTGACTATTTGCTCATTTTTGGAGAGTTAGGTTTTCCAAAAATGGGTTTTAATGGTGCGGCAGTAGCATCTGTTATTGCAGAGCTAGGGGGAATGATAACGGTTTTCGCTGTCATTGTTTTTACTGGTTTAAAAAAGAAATACAATTTATTACAATCTTTTTCATACGAAAAAATAATAAGCAAAAAAATACTAACGGTTTCCTTGCCGCTTGTTGGGCAATATGTAATAAGTGTAACTACTTGGCTTATCTTTTTTTTATTAATAGAAGCCCGTGGAGAAACCAACTCCAAAGCCATCAGCAATGTAATGCGTAATGTATTTGGCATTGCAGGTGTGTTTGTATGGGCATTTGCTGGCACTACCAATACAATGATTAGTAATTTGATGGGACAAAAGAAAGAGAACGAAATTTTACCTGCCATCAAAAAAATAATGTTCTGGAGTGTAGGTTTTTGTTGTGTGCCTGTGCTGATACTTAATATTTTCCCTGAAGTATTTTTTAGTTTGTTTGGGCAAGATGATGCTTTTGTAAAAGAAGGAATAACCGTAATAAGAATGGTATCTCTAGGTATGATATTAATGAGTATTGCCAACATTTGGCTAAATGGGGTAACTGGAACAGGTAAAACAAAAATGAATCTTGCTATAGAAATTATAGCCATCACATTATATATGGGGTATACTTTTTATTTTATGAAAGTTCACTACATATCGCTTGCCATGGCATGGAGCAATGAATTTGTATATTGGAGTTGTATTTTTATTATTTCGTTTTTATATTTGAGGAGTGGAAAATGGAAGACGAAGGTTAAAGAAATACAGGAATAATTTGTTTCATTTAATTGTTTAATTGACCTTACTTTTTAAAAGCTTTTCCCTCATATATTCTAGAAATTACAATCATAATCATAGCAACTAAAGCCATCATATACCCACCGTCTTTTGCAAATACATGTGCTGCTAATGCAAAAATGGTATCAAAGAAAAAGCCTGCATAAGCCCACTCTTTTAAAAAAGTGACTTTTCGAGACAATATGGCTATAACACCCATTAGTTTTGCTACTGCCAAGGGATAAATAATGTAAGTTGGGTAACCTAAGGAGTGAAAAAAACCTTTCACCATTTCATATTTTGTAAAATACATTGTGGCCGAAAATAACATGATGCCACAAAAGATAGCTGTTGCTATCCAATAAATAATTCTTTGTATGCTCATTAGATTAAGTTGTTGGTTTAAATATATAAGCCGCATATGTTAGATACGGCTTATTAAATTTATACAATAATCATCATTGACTCCATTTATTATTACCAACATTCATATCTGGAAAAAGTTTTTCAGGATCTATTACAACAGATTTCAATGGCTCTGTAACAGGAATTTTTACTTTAAAAGTTGATGTGTTGTTCCATATTTCTACAGGTAACTGTATCGTACCTTTTTGGCCTGAAACCGTTTCGTACCCAAGTATTACAGGCATAGCAAACTTATCTAAATTTTCTAAAGTAACGATAGATCCCCTCGAATCATCATTGTTTACATCCTTTATGGCTTGGTCTAGTTTATAGTTTTCTACAAACCAGCCTTTCCAAAACCAATCTAAATTTTCGCCACTGGCATTATCCATGGTACGGAAAAAATCCCATGGTGTAGGATGTTTAAAAGCCCAGCGTTTTATGTATTCTTTAAATGCATAATCAAATCTATCTGGCCCAAGAATATTGTTGCGCAGCAAGGTTAAACCATAAGCAGGTTTGTAATACAGCATCATTCCAATATTTGCTTCTTTCATAGCATCTGGTGTGCTCATTATTGGTTCGCTACCTGTACCAAACATAGCTCCTAAAAACTGAGATGGGCTTGGGTTATTACCATCATACTCTCCTTTATTAAAATCTTGCGATGCAAGGGTATTAATAAATGTATTAAAACCTTCGTCCATCCAGCCATATTTTCTTTCATTGCTACCCACAATCATCGGAAACCACGTATGCCCAAACTCATGATCTGTTACACCAAACAAATCAGCCTCTGATGCACCTGACCCACAAAATACAATACCCGGATACTCCATACCACCCACATTTGTAGCCACATTTACCGCAGTAGGATATGGATATTGAAACCATCTTTTACTATAATTTTCTATACTACCTTTTGTGTATTCTGTAGCCCTACCCCAATTTCTATTGCCCTTGCTTTCTGCTGGGTAAACACTTTGCGCCATTGCTTTTTTTCCATCCGGCAAGTTTATTCTTGCCGCATCCCATATAAAAGATTTTGATGAAGACCAAGCAATATCTCTTGCGTTTGCCATTTTGTATTTCCATGTAAGTGTACCAGTTTGTTTTGGTCTAGAAGATGCATCTGTCACTTCTTTATCTGTACGTATCATAATCGTAGCATCGCTATTTTTTGCCTCTTCAAAACGCTTCAGTTGAGTGGCAGTAAGCACTTCCGTTGGATTTTGCAATTCCCCACTTGCCACTACTATATGGCTAGCAGGTGCGGTAATGCTAAAATCAAAATCGCCATAGTCACAATAAAACTCACTTGGGCCAAGATATGGAAGTGTATTCCACCCTTCTATTTCATCGTACACACACATGCGTGGATACCACTGCGCTACTGCAAAAATATTTCCGTTTTTTGTTTTTAAAATACCACAACGATCGGCACCTTCTTCTGGCAATATAAAAGAATAATCTATTTTTATTTTTATGATATCACCAGCAGCTTTTACCGCTTTTGGTAAACGTATTTGCATTCTTGTATCGGTAATTACATAATCCGCATTTACATTATCGGTAATATTTTTTACAGAAGAGATTTTATACCCGCCGCTAAAAGTACTGTTGGCATTGCCATAACGGCTACGTGCGCCTATTGGCATGCGAGCTTGCCCACGGCTATCTTTTGCAAATAAATTTTGATCTAGTTGCAACCAAATAAAAGGCAAGGCATGTGGGCTGTTATTTTTATAGGTTATCATTACTGAACCAGCAATGGTATTCGTATTATCGTCTAGCGATACATTTATTTGATAATCGGCTTTGTTTTGCCAATAACCAGTATTTGGTGAACCGTCTGCTGCTCTAGTAATGGTTCCTCCATTTGGATAAAACAAAGGGGAAAATAATGTGCGTGGGTCGTAGGTAGATGGTTTTTGTGCATTTGTAATAATGGCAAAGCAAAAGAATATTGCCGTAAGGAAGTTGCATTTTAGCATGTGTTGTAAATTTTTGTACAAGATAAATAATTTTCTTTAGGGTAATGAATATGAGGGCAAGGAGTTTTCATTGCGTTGTAAAATTGTTAAAGTATTACAATAAATTTTGTGATACAAATTATTACTCTACATTTGTAGAGCGATAAAACAAAACGTAGAGCAATGAAATTGTCAAACACAGAAGAAGAATTGATGGAAGTAATATGGCAACATGGAAAAGTTTTTATGAAAGATATATTAGAAAGTTTTGTTGAACCCAAACCAGCCACTACTACCATTGCCACATTGCTAAAACGTATGCAGGATAAAGGTTTTGTGGGATACAAATTATTTGGCAACTCAAGAGAGTATTACGCATTAATTGATAAAGAAAAATATTTTGGCAAACATGTAAAGGGTATTATTAAAAATAATTTTAATGACTCAGCTTTGCAATTTGCATCGTTCTTTACTACGGCTACAGATTTAACAAGCGAAGAGTTAGAATCTTTAAGAAAACTAATTGACCAAGAAATAAAAAAGAAAAAGAAATGATTATCTATTTATTAAAAGTGGTATTATGTGCTGCCTTCTTTTTAGTACTGTACAAAGGTTTATTAGAAAATGAACGTATGTTTGGTTTCAATAGGTTTTACTTATTGGCTACACTTGTTTTATCTTTTTTAATACCATTTATTTCGATAGAAACTAAAACTTCATTGCC
>JAYSWO010000234.1:0-11462 GCA_043717975.1 Ferruginibacter sp.
AAATACACCCTCATTTTATGCCCGAGTTTCAATTTTGAGTGTTTACAATACTTTCAATTATGTAATTTTAGGGAATAATGATTATCTCGGACAACAATAGATTTGAATATTGGATTTAGTAAATAATATTTCAAAAAAGTATTTAGTAAGATATCATTTTGCGGTCTAAGTATTGAAACGTGTTGATTTACTCTTGCAGGAAGAATATGGTTTGGTACTTGACAAACTCTAGCCACACTATCACCTGTTATATTAAATAAAACATCGTCCTTTTCAATAGTTACATTGTTTAATTTGCTTGCCTGAATTTCATTTATATATGCAAGACCATCATAAGAAAATGTGAAGTCCAAAACATTCTGACTTCTAATTAAGGCATATTCTCCGCTGTCTAAATAGGCTTCTTTGCCTCCAGTTGGAGTTGCTCCAGAGCCAATCTTTTTACAAATTGTACCTAATTTAAATTGTTTCCATTCGCTAGAACTCATATCCAATTCCTTTTAAGTTTTCACGAATAGTATTTTCTAACTCATTGTCTTTTGCAAACTGTGCAGAAAGTTTTGCGGTAAGGTTTTGCATTTTTTCATCAAATGGCATTGCGTCTATTTCTTCTTCTTCCGTTCCAACATATCTGCCCGGCATTAACACATAATTATTTTGTATCACTTCTTCCATTGTAGCAGATTTACAAAAGCCAGCAATGTCTTCATATCCACCATTTGGGTTTCTCCATTTGTGGTAAGTGTTACTTATCAATGCAACATCATCAGGCGTTAACTCACGGTTTCGTCTGTTAATCATTACACCTAATTTTCTTGCATCAATGAAAAGTATTTCGTTTTCACGGTTTCTAAATTTTCCGTTGGTTTTGTTTTTGGCTAAAAACCATAAAGATGCTGCAATGGTAGTATTGTAAAACAAGTTGGCAGGTAGTGTAACCATACAGTCAACTACTCTTGCTTCAATCATATTTTTTCTGATGTCTCCTTCGCTTCCTGTATTGCTGTTCATACTTCCATTAGCCAAAACAATACCTGCTGTGCCGTTGGGGCTGAGTTTGTGTATGAAATGTTGTAACCAAGCATAGTTGGCGTTGCCAACTGGCGGTACGCCAAATTTCCAGCGTTTATCGTCTCTTAATTGTTCACCTTTCCAGTCGCTAATATTAAATGGTGGGTTTGCAATTATGTAATCTGCTTTTAAGTCAGGGTGCAAATCATTTGTAAACGTGTCGCCAAATTGTATGTTGGCATCAATACCACGAATAGCTAAATTCATTTTAGCCAACTTTACTGTGGTTGGATTGCTTTCTTGTCCGTAAATACTTAAATCACCAATTTTTCCTTGGTGGCTTTCAATAAATTTTTCACTTTGTACAAACATTCCACCACTACCACAACAGCCGTCATAAATTCTGCCTTTGTAAGGTTCAAGCATATCAACCAAAACTTTTACAATGCTTTGCGGTGTGTAAAACTGTCCACCGTTTTTGCCCTCAGCATCGGCAAACATTCCTAAAAAGTATTCATAAACTTGCCCCAATAAATCTTTTCCTTTATGTCCTTCTCCACCAAAACCAATGTTTCCAATTAAGTCAAGTAATTCGCCTAAACGAGGTTTGTCTAAATCGGGGTCAGCATAGTTTTTAGGTAATATGCCTTTAAGGTTGTCATTGATTTTCTCAATGCTATCCATTGCTTGGTCAATGAGTACGCCAATTGTTGGTTGTTTTGCATTGGCTTGTAAAAATGTCCAACGAGCTTTTTCAGGTACATAAAAAACATTATATGCCAAATATTCGTCTGGGTCTTCGGGGTTTGCACCTGCAAATTCTCCTTGTCCTTCTGCCAACTTTTCGTGTAGTTCAGCAAATGCGTCTGAAATATATTTTAAGAAGATAAGTCCCAAAACAACGTGTTTGTATTCGGCTGCATCCATATTACTACGCAACTTGTCGGCAGCAGCCCAAAGGGTCTTTTCTATTTCTCGTATATCAGTCATTTTATTCTAGTAAATTAAAAAGTATTTTTATTATTTAGATATTTTCCAAATATAACCTACCTACGAGTAACAACCAATCGTTAAATAGTAAAATTTTAAAACTTCCGTAAAAGCGAAACTAAAACATCAAATCAATGGGCACCCACAAGATACCAAAAACAATCCCATTCCCCACACAAATCTATTTACCCCCATCCGGATTTATGTCATCCAACAAATCGGGCAAGTCCAATGGTGCTTCCACTGCAGGTAGGCTATCCACGTTGCGGAGTTGACGCTGTATAGCTCGGGTGCGGGTACCTACTACATCGTCTAGTTGGCCAAGGCCGGTCTGTATGTTTTTTTGTGCTTTTTCCAGCAGCCCGCCAAAGCTTTCAAACTCTTTTTTTACATTGCCTAGTACGGTCCACACTTCGCTGCTGCGCTTTTGCAGGGCAAGGGTTCTAAAGCCCATTTGCAGGCTGTTCAATATGGCCATCAGGGTGGTTGGGCCGGCCACGGTTATCTTGTATTCGCTGCGCAGTTGGTCTATGAGGCTGCTGCGGCGTATTACTTCGGCGTATATGCTTTCAAAGGGGAGGAACATGATGGCAAAGTCGGTGGTGTTGGGTGGGTCGAGGTATTTGTCCCGTATGTCTTTGGCCATTTTTTTAATAACGGCTTCCAGGTTTTTGCTGGCTATGTCTATTTCGTCGGGCAGGGCGTTTTCGTAAGCGGCTATCAGGTTCTCGTAAGTATCCTTGGGAAACTTGGCATCTATGGGCAGGTACACGGTGCTGCTTTCGTCTTCGCTGCGGCCGGGTAGTTTTATGGCAAATTCCACGGGGTCGTTGCTGCCCTTTTTGGTGCGCACATTGGCATCGTATTGGTTGGGCGCCAGTATCTGCTCTAGCAATAGAGCAAGCTGCACTTCGCCCACACCGCCACGCAGTTTTACATTGCTCAATACTTTTTTCAATCCGCCCACATCGCTGGCAATGGTTTGCATTTCGCCGAGGCCTTTTTGCACTTCTATCAGTTGCTTGCCCACGGTTTCAAAACTTTGCCCCAGCCGTTCGCTCAAAGTTTTTTCCAGTTTTTCTTCCACGGTAAGGCGTATACTTTCCAGTTTGGTTTCGGTGCTTTTCACGAGCTCGTTTTGTTTGCTATCCATCTGCCCAAATTTTTCTCGCTGCAGGTCGTTAAAGGATTTTATGTTGGCTTCAAAGCGTTCTTCAAAACCTTTAAAAACCTGTACCAGCGTCTCCCGCATCTGTTTGCTGTCGTCCTTGGCCTGTTGTTGTATTTTTTCCAGTTGGGCTATATTGGCCACCGAAAAGTCGGTTATATTTTTGCCAAGCTCTGCTCGGTTGGCTAGGTTGTTTTCGGCAGTGTTGGCAATAAGCGCCGCCAGTTTATCATCGAGGGTTTTATTAATATCTTTCAGCGCCTGCTGGCTTTGCAGGGCAATGGTTTGCAGGCTGCTGTTTAGCTCGGTGCGGTTGCTAGTAGCTATGCTGCTTTGCTCGGCACGGCTTATGCTAAAATCTTCTTTGAGGTTGGTGGCCATATCGGCCAACTTTGTTTGCAAGGCGGTGGTGGTCTGTTGCAAGGCTGGTATTTGGCCATCGGCTTTTTGCCTAAAAACAAATAGCAACAAGAGTACCAATAACAACAATACGATAATGATCATTAATAAAACAGTTTGCATGGGTATGGTTTTTTATTGGCTGCATTGGTAAAGATATCGATCGGCCTGCAGCGTTTACACATTCAAATATATGAAGCGGATCATTATAAGTTGCCCATTAAATACGGTCAATGGTTTCAGCAATCGTTTGGGCGTTGTGTACGGATAAAACGTACGCAAAAAAGAACGGCTAGGCGGAGCTTTCACTTTTACAAAGTTGTTGTATAAAAGGATTACCAAGCTTTCCTAGTATTACAGGCATAATCATCATCAGCTTTTGTTATTTAATATTTCTGTTAGTTGGTGCAGCTTTGTAGCTAATAATTTAACTGTAAATTTCATTTTGCATTATCTAATGTAATATCCCAAGCAATAAAACCAAGCCTTTCTTTTATCAATCTCAAAGTTTCTAATACGGCAGTGTCTTTTGGAAAATTACCATATACCAAGTTTTTAAATGCACCATTATATGTTTGTGCCAATGCTTTCCATACATTTTCTGGTTCCTTAAAAACCATCGCCTCTTTTGGATGATACACTAACCATTTATTATTGTTTTTAAAACTTACCACATCATCTTTTCCAACTTTTAATAACATGTCATCAAAAGCCTTTGAATTAAAAAAATCTAAAAACTCCTGCTGTTGCAATAGCTGGTGTAAATCATATGTGTGTCGTATTTTATTTTGTAAATCTTTTAATGGTTCTTCTGTATAAGAAAATCTTACTAGGCTCATTATTTTTTCGCAGAGTGTTCTTATGGGTTCTAAAACCAACAGTTCAAATGGTAGTAATCCATTTGCTGCTGCTATATCTTGCTATCCATTAGCAAGCATCATATGACCAACAAATGATCCAATCTTTTTTGTGGTATAAGGTTCAAAATAGCCAAGCCATGTCGCTTCCACTACTATTACATCTCTTACCTGCCCATAATTGCCCTCAAACTCTTTGGTATATTGATGTGCCGTTTTGCGGTTCATGCCCATTTTTTGTGTTAGTTCAGGTATGTCCACTTCGGCCAATACATTGGCCACTACTTTGCTTATCTGTTTTATTTTATTGGTAAGTTGGTTATTGGTTTCTCCTTCACGCCTCAATACTACTAGGTCTATATCTTCCGAAAATCTGTCTATCATTGTATAACATTTCGATAATGCTGTTCCGCCTTTAAAAATTGTGTCTTTACCAATGTCGTTGTTAAAAATAGTGTACAAAGCATACGTAACCCAATAGTCTTTTTCAACATAAATGTTTTCTATGCCCATTCTATCTGCCGTTAATTTAATGGCTTGTACAAAGTTTTCTTTATGCAGGTGCAGTTTCATTTTATATTCCAGTTTTCTATGGTAGGCAAATCGGTATTTTTAATGTACAACTTAAAAGTAGTAGATGGGTTTAAACTTTTCTTCAACGTTGTTAAATTGTATTCGTCACCAAAAATATTTTCTATCATGGCACCTAGCAATGCCCTTGCCCTTGGTGGGTATTGCAATGCATATTTTAATAAACTTTCCGTATCTTTTTTTGGAAGCGCCTTTATTTTATTCATCAACATTTTTGCAGCTTTGCTTGGAGCTGTGTCTAAAATTAATTTTATATCTTTTATAGCATCCAATATGCCTAATAATTGAAAATTTTCTTCGGTAACATTTGCATAAGCTTTTACACTATTTGCTTTTAACCAGCTTATTTCTATTTTCTTTCTATTTCTATTAGTAGCTATTTTGTTTCTAAATGCCATTTGAGTAGTTAAGTTTAGCTGGTTGTACAGCCCCATACCTGTTATATAACCTACCCGCTTGCCATTTTTGTACAAATAATTTTTTAATATAGCATCATAATTGGGTGGCAATGCACCAAATACAGATATCTCAGGTTTGTAAAAAACACCTTTCGATACTTTTTTAATGGTACCTTTTTTTTGTAAACGTTCCAATGCCTTTGCAGCCGTAAAAAAATCATTAGGTGCTATACCTAAATCAGCATAGCCAAAGGGTTCACTCTCTGGTATGTTTTTTATTTTTTTTCGTATTTGCTCCGCTACTTTCATATAGCAAATGTAGTTTATTTTAATATTATGTCAAGTTTTTTACAACAAAAACTTGACATAATAATGAAATGCTTTTATGTGATCTATTTGAATTGTTCACACACTCTAATTGCTCATCACCTACCAACATTCAATGCTTCCGCCTTGGAGCGTGTCGCTACGCACCATTCGCTACAATCATCGCCATCGCCTGTGTACATGTATTTCGCTATAATGACTCCACCCCAATAAGTGAGACAGTGTCTCACTTATTTAAAAACTTGATATAATTTACGCATATACATCAAATTAGATCTACTAAACCCTTTACCATACGCCAGTGTTAAATCTTTAGAAAGCCGTTCAAAAAGCCGTGTGCCATATTCAGTTTTCTCATTGCCTTTTTGCTCAAATGCTACTATGAGCTGCTTAATATGCCAATAGGTTTTACCAAAATAATATTTACCGCCAGTGCAGCTTGCTGCCTGCCGCTTTTCAGCTAACTGACTATTTGTGTAATGAGTTGCTCGTATGGTGCTTTTTGTATTTGCATTTGCTTGCTTTTTTTATTAAATAATATTTTACTCCTTTACCTCACAATAGTATTGCCTAAGTGTTTCAGCAAAATTTTCTTTCCAAAACAATTCAATAAAAACCTTTTTGTTTAAACTAAGATAACAAAAAAATGAACGTTACTATCAAAAAACGAAACCGCCGAAGAAGAAAAAAATAAGGTAATAAGGTTGCTTGGGGTAGTGTTTTCTACTAAGGTTAAAACCCATTTCCCGTAGCGATAAGTGCACCTCTCCCACTTATTTAAAAAATTAAATCGAAATTATACCCATAGTCGTACCTCTTTTTGAGCTCACCAAATAACTCCTATATTTTATTGAAAAATTGTTTAAAGATGTACTTCTTTAAGCATTTCCTGTACCCAAAAAACGCCAGCAAGTTTTCTGTAATAATGCAGAAAATAATTTTTAAACAAAAAAATCATGAAAAGAAAAATTTCAGCAGCACTGCTGTTAATGGTGATGCTCATTAATACCACTTTACCTGCATTTGCATCATCGCACAGAGAAGCGCCATTGATTGCCAACGACCCATTGGCAGACAATACAGATGTGTATGCTTTTCGTAGTCCGGATGCACCAAATACAGTTACCATTATTGCTAATTATGTACCTGGCCAATTGCCACAAGGCGGTCCAAACTATTATCAATTTGGTGAAGACATTCGTTACGAAATACATATCGACAACAATGTAGCTACCAGAGGAGATGATATTATTTATCGTTTTACTTTTTCAAAAACCAATGAAGACCCTACCACATTTTTTAACATCAGACTAGGCAAACAAAATCTAAAAACCACTTATAAAATGGAGCGTAGTATGAATGGGGGCAAACATTTTCAAACGGTAGTAAATAGAGGAATTGTGCCGCCACCCAATATTGGTCCACGTTCTATCACTTCACCTGTAGGTTTAAACGCACCCGATTACAATAGCCTTATCAACAGTTCCATCACTACAGCAAGCAGTGGAGAAAAAGTTTTCTGCGGCCCATCTGAAGATCCATTCTTTGTGGACCTTGGTGGTATTTTTGATCTTGGTGATGCACCACGCACCACAGGAAGCATGCCAACCGATGGATTAAAATGTTTGAATGTATCTAGCATTGCATTGCAAATTGACATCAGCACTTTACAAAAAGATAAAAAATCGGTAAGCCAAAGCACCAGCATACTCGACCCCAATTTTGTAATTGGTGTATGGGCAAATGCAAGCCGCAGGCAAATAAGTGTTTTAGATGATGATGGCAGAGGCAAATCCGCAGAAGGTAAATGGATACAAGTATCAAGACTTGGTATGCCACTTACCAACGAAGCAGTAATACCTATTGGATTAAAAGATTATTGGAATTCATTATCGCCTTACGAAGACTTGTCTAAACTTAGCACATTCGGGAAATTTTTTTACAACCCAGAGCTAGCTTTGTACATGGACAATACTTTTTTTGGTGCTGCAGTACCTGGCCTAACGCCACTTCGTATTCAAAGAAATTCTTTGGGTGCATTTGGTTTTGGTAATAATCAAAATGGTTTGTTTGGTTTAAAAGGCAACCCAGCGCTAAATGGCACAGCCCTTTCTGAGTCAGCGTTTGGTGGCTTGCTACTACCAGCAGCCAATTCTCCTCGCTCCGTAGATCTATGGCCAATATTTCATACAGGTGTTCCCAACTTGCGTCCTTACCAGCTGGCAACAGGAAAAGCCGGCAATCCTTTAGCAGCAGGAAAACCTTTTATCAGCAACTTTCTTCCCAATGGTGGAGATATGCTTCGTTTAAATATGGCCGTGCCACCAACACCGAGAAGCAGCAGCCAGTTTAGCTCTTTAGGTTTGGTACAAGCTGCCGTACTTGGCTTAACAGACCCTGCATATAATTCCAACACGAGCATTCAGAACATTCCAAATATGGATGGTTTTCCAAATGGTAGAAGGCTCGAAGATGATGTGACTAGAATTGAATTGCAAGCAGTAAGTGGTGTGGTATTAGCAGCCATTGGTTTGTGGTACGATGATTATATTCCTAGTTCGAGCCCAAGCCCTGTTACACCAAATCTTATAAATGTACTAACATACAGTACTGGTATAAATGCAAACGATGTGGCGTTGAAAACATCGTTTCCTTATGTGCAAGCGCCATTTGCAGGCAACTATATTTGCCCATGCGATAACGCAAACAAGAGCGGCAAAGGCAATAATGCAATCGGTAGGAATATAAATAGTGGGAGTATGACATTAGAAGTGCCAGAAGTTTTTGCAAAAGTTTCTCCAAATCCTTTTGTTGATAATGGCATAATTACTTACCATCTTGATGCCGCTGCTGTCATTAATATTTCATTGATAAATGCGCAAGGGCAAATGATAAAGCAACTCATAAATAAAAATTTGAAAGCTGGTACCTACACAGAAAAAATTGGCAGTAGCGAATTAACCAAAGGTATTTATTTTATCAAAATTTCAAAAGATGGAGAAACAAAACAAGCCATCAGAGTAGTAAAAGAATAATTACAAAGCAAGGCTGTTTCAATAAAGAAAAAACCGAAAAGGGCTGAAATATATGCCTGTATTGGTTTTATGCTACTTAGTATTTTTGTTGAGCTAATGCAATAAAAATTCTTTTTTGAAGCAGCCTTTTTTAAAATACTATAATAGACGCACTTTATTTTTTTGACATGATTTTAAAACAACCAAAATGAAAAATAAAATATTTTACCCATTCCTCATTATCTTCTTTATTGGCTCTGTTGGTTTTATTGTTATGAAGCAACAAAGAAATGAGCAAATAAAAGAAAACATTGTATATACGTTGCTACCACGAAAAGGAATGCTGACTAAAACAGACGAATGGATAAACACAAAAAAAAATGTGGATATGCTACAAAAGAAAATTGTGGCTAACCCTGAAGACAATAAAGCCATCATTGCACTTGCCAATTATTTTATTTTAGAAGCAAGGGCTACTGGCAATTATGCCTACTACGACAAAGCTGCCATGAAGCTCGTGAATGATGTAATTAAAATGGATGCAAACAACTTTGAAGCATTAACATTAAAATCGCTCATATATATAAACCAACATCATTTTGCGGATGGCTTAGCGGTAGCACAACAAGCAAAAAGTATTATTCCTTACAATGCATTTGTGTATGGCATTTTAGTAGATGGCAATGTGGAAATGGGAAATTATGATTCGGCATTGGCATGTGCACAAACAATGATGAACATTAGGCCCGACTTACGCTCTTATGCAAGGGTAGCTTATCTACGAGAAATTTATGGAGATAATAAGGGCGCCATTAAAGCCATGCAAATGGCTATTGATGCTGGAGCACCTGGCGACGAAGCTACAGAGTGGTCGAGAATACAAATCGGGCATTTGTATGAAAATATTGGCGACCTAAAGAATGCTGAAATGAATTATCAGATTGCATTAAACGAAAGACCTGGTTACATGTATGCTTTTGCAGGTATGGCTCACCTAGCATTGGCTACAAAAGATTATAACAAAGCCATTAATTATTATGAGCAAGCACAGAAAGATGCCAATGAGGGCGCATTTAAAGAAGAGTTGGCTACTGCATATTTTTTAGCAGGGGAAAAAGAGAAAGCCATAAAATTGACAAATGAAGTAATAAATGAACTTAGCAAAAATGCAAAAGCTGCCAATGCAGATGATAATATTGGTCACTATGCCGATAAGGAATTGGCTTATGCTTATCTAGCCATTAATAATTATGATAAGGCACTTGAACATGCGATGCTCGAATACAATCGTCGCCCCAAAAATATTGAAGTAAATGAAACAATGGCTTGGATGTATTATAAAAAAGGAGAAGCTTCTAAAGCGTTACCTTATATAAAGGTTGCATTAAATACCAATAGCAAAAACCCAACACTGCTTTGCAGAGCAGCCTTAATTTCTGCAAAAAATGGAGATGGAAGCCATGCTAAAAAACTTTTACAAGAAGGTTTGCAAAGCAATCCAAATATTGATGAAACACTAAAGGCGGAAGCCATGCAGGTAGAAAAGGAATTGTAATGCTGCATTAAAAAATACTGGGATAGTATTTTTTAAGATGGAGTAGATGGTTCACAAATAGATTTTAGACAAACTAATTTTATCAAGTAAAACAGTAAGCAGTTATTCTTCTATTTAAAAGTTTGTCAGCCTGAGCCTGCCTAAGGCGGTGAAATTAGCTACAGAATTGGGTTTTACAAAAACCAACCCGCCTTCGAAAAGCCTGTTGACCGACTAAGGTAGGCTCAGGCTGACATTAAACTATGTTGAACTTTTTCTTTTAAAAGTTGAGAAATTAGATTTTGTGCATATTCTATCTATTCCTATTATTTCGATAAAAAAATCACATCATGCCCATTCATACATCAACAACTAAAAAAATTTGCTTGCTCTTGGCGATTCTATTTTTTGGTCAATTACTTTTTGCACACACTATAAATTATACTTTAGAAAATGCACCAACAAAAGATGTAGTTTGGTTTTATACAAAGCTTGGGTTCACACATATCATACCCCAAGGTTTCGACCATATTTTATTTATAATTTCGTTGTGTTTATTAAGTACCAAAATAAAACCCATACTTTGGCAGGCTACTGCATTTACGGTGGCACATTCTATTACACTCGCACTAAGTATGAAAAATATTTTTGTAGTGCCGAGTCCAATAGTGGAGCCCATCATTGCACTTTCTATCGTTTTTGTAACGCTAGAAAATATATTTATTTCACAATTAAAACCTTGGCGTATTCTCGTGGTGTTTCTCTTTGGATTAATTCACGGAATGGGTTTTGCCAGTTCTTTAAACGAAATTGGTTTGCCTAATGGAAAATTCTTCACTTCCATACTCTCTTTCAATGTAGGTGTAGAGCTTGGCCAAATGGCAATGATAGCAGCAGTTTTTTTTACTATAATTATCCCTTTTAAAAATAAACCTTGGTATAGAAAAAGAATTGTGTATGGCTTATCTGCCTGCATTGCTTTGATAGCAGCTTATTGGGTAGTAGAAAGGGTTTTTATACAAACATAATAAATGATTCAAATACTTCTTCATTAAAAAACGCCTCCGCCTTGGTGCGTGTCCCACCATAGTCGTTAACTTAAGGGCTTTATATTCATTTTGAGCGTTTCGTAGTGTGTTTGCTTTTTTCTTGGTGCTTGACACAAACAATCTG
>JAYSWO010000235.1:0-4512 GCA_043717975.1 Ferruginibacter sp.
TAAGCCATCCATGTTTTAAAAATATGTCGTTACTATTACAACTCCAGCCGCACCATTACCACCTGCTCCACTGTTACCTGTAGCATCTACAGCGGCACCTCCTCCACCACCGCCTGAGCCATAGCCACTACCATTACCACCATTACCTGCATTGGCAGTTATAGAACTACCACCACCGCCACCACCGTAGCCTAAGTAGTTATTAGTTGGTGCTGCGCCATTAGCACCAGCACCATTTATGAGCCCAGCATTACTAGCAGGTGAGGCATTACTAAATGTTGCAGCATTGTTACCATTGCCGCCATTACTAGCAGCATTAGCACTACTTACACTACCGCCTGCACCGCCGCCAGCTGGTGCATAATTACCAACTGAACCATTACCGCCTGCACCGCCTATAGTAGAAGACACACCGCCAATAGCACCTGCATAAGTCAATCCTGAACCTGCCACACCACCACTTCCTGTTAAGGCACTACCTGCACCACCTGCACCACCGCCATTAGCTTTTAAATATGCACCAAACAATGTTGCACCTCCATTACCTCCAATTAATCCATTCGTACTATTTACAGAAATAGCTGCACCTCCTAAACCAGCAGCACCAATGGTAATATTAATAGTCGCAGGCAAATCCACAGCTAAATAATTTGCTATGGATATACCACCTGTACCACCACCACCACCACCATTTCTTTGAGTGCCTGCCGTTCCTTTCCTACCGCTACCACCACCCGCACCGCCACCAATGATAAATACGTTTACAGATTTAGCACCAGCGGGCTTTGTCCATGTGCCATTGCCTGTAAATGTTTGCACATCTACATCCATAAGCATGGCACTTCTTACTACATTATTTTCATCAGGATAAAACAACTTCCTATCCTTTTGATTAATGGCTATACGCCCATCTACCAATGTAGCGGGCGTAGTACCAGTAATTTTACTCCAAAATATTTTAATAATGTTTGGCATTAAAATGTACCTCCATCTATTGTATCGTTAAAACCTATTTTACCAGCTAAATTTGTTGTCATGGTTGCGGCAAAGTTTGCATCATTGCCTAAAGCATTAGCCAATTCGCTCAGCGTATCCAACACGCCTGGTGCCGAATTTATAAGTGCATTTATTTGCGCCGTTACACTCGCATTAGTGGCATAACTTGCTGCTGCCACACCGCCAAGCTGCAAGGCGTTATCTGCCAAATCGGGTCTACCATTATTGTTCGTGTCATACACGCTCTTCAACATGTCGCCATTGGCTAGCCCTGCCACCAACGCCTGCACAAATGCTGTAGTAGCTACTTGCGTACTGTTAGTTACATTAGCGGGTGTAGGAGCTGTAGGCGTTCCTGTCAAAGCTGCATTGTTAAGCAAAGCCACACCACCAAGTAGCACTATAGTAGCAGCATCTTTTTTTATGTATAAGTTACCATCCGGTACTACATAGCACATTTCTCTCACAGCTAAATCTGTAAGTGCTGGCGCACCAGCTGTTAGTTTTCCTTTGATTAAAATTTTGTTAGGCATTTTTTATTTTTTTTTATTTAAAATATTGTTCCTCCATCTACATCGTTATTCAAAAAAGTACTCGCAAACAATCCTTTGACTTCTATAACCACAGGCTTTGGCACAGGCACAACCAAATGGTACTTACCTTCTCCCTTTACTTCTATTATAGGTGCAGGCGGTGTTGTTATCTTTATTGTACTCATACACCTGTTACTCTTTTTTGTATTTTTATTACGCCTGAAAATGGAAATATATTTGTTCCATCAGTAAAATCGCAGCGAATTTCAAAACCATAATTACCATTTTGTAAAACGTTTTGTACGGCATTTCTTTTTACAATAATTTTATTGCCGATAACATTAAAACCTGCACCATTTTGCAACATCAAAACCGAAGTTTCATCACATTGATTAAAGATGTTCATACGCCAAGTGCCAATAGGAAAATCAGAAGGATTTTCACCTTCAAACTTTTCTAACTCAATATCGAAACTGCTTTTTTCGTTAAGCGTAAATGATAAGTCCGATGTACCAGTGAGGTCTATTGATTGCATACAAAATTTTTATAGATAAACCCTTATTTCTAAAAAAGACAATAGCATCAATCCATCTTGAAGTGTATTACTTCCATCTATTGTTTCTAAAATCAGATTGCTGTTGTCTAAAGTACTTACACCATGTCTTACAGCAGGGCTTTGATTATTGGGTTTAAAATCCATATAAATTTTTGTCAAAGCCCCAATAACACCACCTCCACTTTTACTTATACTGTATTGACCTTGCGAATTTCTACTAAACACTAAACTAAACCCGAGTGTATTTTCTAATACATTTATGTTTGGTGCTGTATTACCACTTTGGCTTACAAGCGCAGTAAATACTTTATAAGAAGGCATAGGTATTGCAGCTTTTTTTACCACATTATTGCCATCAACTGTAAGCAAACAATTAGCTGCTGTTATTAATGAATCAGGGCGCATTATTATTTTTGGAAAATCCAAACTTTCAGCGGTGTGTATCACTTGAAATCTATCACCTCTTGACAACGGATTTGCGTCCATTTGATAAGTGTAAAATGTAGTGTCTGTTTTGCTAATTGGAGTTATCGTATTCAAATACAAATCTTTTAAATAAGCATTAAACAAAAACTTTTTATTTGGCGATTGATAAATTTTCATAACCAACGAAGTGCCATATCCATACCAACCACCATAACCACCAGTTGAGTTAGCATGTATTTTAATTGTATCGGGGTATGTATTTAAATTCTTTCTTTCTACTAATAAAGATGTAGGTGCATTGTTGAATCTTTGCGTAATTCCAAAAATTGAACCACCCCTTACATCATTGTTATCTACATCATTTGATAAGTAATCGGCATAATTTATATACACACCAAAATCAACATTATTATTAGGTGGATAAACATTTATAACCATGCCGCCAATGTTTGATGAATTATAACCATTAGCTATTTTAAACCTAACTGTATCTGCATCCAAAAAAATACTCGTATCTTTTATATGTATTTTAGCAAGTGGCAATGCCGTACCTATTCCGATTTTAAAGCCATCATCAAATATTTTTGAATTTGATAATGTTGTACTATTTGGTGAAAATTTTGGCAAATAGTTTAAAGTACCAGTACTAGTTACAGATGCAGGATTTGTAACACCTTGCGCTCCTTGAATACCTTGAGGCCCTTGTGCGCCTGTTGCCCCTGTAGCTCCTTGAATACCCTGAGGTCCTTGTGCGCCAGTTGCACCTGCTCCACTTCTACCCACCACAAAATCATAAACTGCTTTACTGGTAGGAATTTTATTTTGGCTCAACAAAAAAGTATCTGTTTGAAAATTAGTAACCACCTGACCTCGCAGTTTTATTTGGTTTGTTACATTAATCGTTGCGCCACTCCATTGAGCGAATGCTGTTGTACTCACGGCTAAAAAAGCCAATAAAAATAATCGTTTCATTTTTTATGTTTGTTTAAATTTTAGAATATTGTTATGGGAGCTTATACCTTTTTAAATAAATAATTGTTTTAAGCGGCAATCCATCGATGTATAAAGTCCTATCAAAAAAAGCAGGTTTTAAACCTTCCAAAGCACCCCCGTTAAAACTTTCAATTGCTACATCACTATCAATTTCATCCCCATCAATTCCGTATGCTAAAGTGCAGTCGGCAGATGGTTTTATTAGAAGCCACTCTACTATATATTCATTTGGAATTGTGTATTCCCAATATCCCGTCGCTTCAAACTTTTGTATTGGTTGCCCAAGTGCATTCAATTGGTTTTGCAAATCCGTTATCTCACTTATAGGTATGGCTTCATCCTTCCATCTTACCCAATTTAGCCAACTCCAAAACTGCCCTTCGCTTGGTTTTAAATTTGTACGAAACCATTGTTTTACTTGGTCTATAAATGCCATTTAATTAAAGTTTAATAAGCGTTAAAACAACAAATGAAGGCTGAGTGATATTCATCGGTTGCCCTCCACCAGTTCCAGAAGTACCGACTGTATCCAAAGGCCCATCAGGATGATTAACAGCTGAGCCACTTGCAGAGCCATACTCTTTTGCCCTCCGATAATTATGGGTATGGTTAGGCATCTCTTGAATAGATTGTGTATGCTCATACTCACCATACACTTTACCTGCCTCATCAAACCTACCATCGCCTGCAAGCTTATTCATAAATACCTTGCCTGCTCCATCAGGGTAAGCCATTTCAAAAATCATCCATCCTTTTTCTTCAGGTGTAATTCCTATGCCTGTAACAGGGTCAAAGTTTGCAGCTACATAAGCGTTATCCTTGACACACATGCGTAAATCATCTTTCTTTAAAAAGTATTTTAAAGAAGTTAGTGGCTGCAACTCCACAAAAGAAAACGACCCACTACTACCACATGTAGCAGTCTTATCAAAATGCACATCATGCGTACTACCATCTGCAAAAGGCAATGGAGTTATAGCATTTGAGAAAACAACATCTGTACCAAGC
>JAYSWO010000236.1:0-4509 GCA_043717975.1 Ferruginibacter sp.
TTGTCCTAATACATTTGTAAGTGACAATACCCACACAGAAAATACTTTTGCATTTGCTTTACCAAGGTTGGGTAAATAGTTCATACTAAAACTTAAGCTGTTGTAATTTATTGTTTTTCCTTCTTCTTTTATTACATATTTGCTTTGCGTATTATCGTATCTAAAATTATAATACGGTCTGCCAGTTGCAAAATTATAACTCAAATTAAAACCTGTTTTCCATTTGGTAACAAAACGTTTTGATACAAAAGAAGCTGTGTGTGTTGCTGCGAATGAAGGCATAATTTCTCCTGGGAAATTGATATAATTTCTTTTGGTATCTAGGTAAGAATACGATATCCAATAATCTAAATTTTCGATTGTTTTCTTATCTCTCCAAAATACTTCAAAGCCTTTAGCATAACCATTTCCATTGTTATTTATTGCTACTTCTCTACCATTTGCATTGGGAGCAGTTTTAAACAAATCATTGTATTTTTTGTAAAACAATTCCGTACGAAAAAGTCTATCTTTTATGGAGCGTTGGTATTGCCAAATATAATGCGATGCTTGCGAGTATTTTAAATCAGTAGTTAGCGCAGGTAAATATTTTCTTTCGGGGTTTTGATAAAAAATACCATATGCAAAACTCATCTGGCTTTTATCTTTAAACTTATAGGCTATAGATGCACGTGGCGCAATATTCCATTTATTCATAAGTGTAGAATGCTCCAATCTGCTTCCAGCTTTTAATGCAATATCTTTTGTAATATATAAATCGGTTTCTGCAAAAATTGCATTCAAATTGTCCGATGCTATATCATCAAACTTTCTACCATTAAATAAAGTGTACGTTGTTTTTTCTTTACTATAAAAATAATCAGAACCAAATCTCACTACATTTATTCCTTTGAGCCTTTTATCTAACACAAATCTTGCCTGTGCATACTGTGCATTATTTATGAGGGAAAAGTTTTTTCCGGCATAGCCAAATGGTATAAAAAATTGTTGCTTTACATTATTGGCATCTTGCAATTCATTTTCTATATCATCTTTGTTTGTACTATAGCTAAGTGCTGTATTTATTTTCCAGCCCTTGCCAATATTTTCTCTCCAACTAATATTTTGAAAAGTATTTACATTTTTAATGGTAAAAGCAGCTTTTAAATTAATTGAATCAATGTCTGCATTGCGAATGCCGGTAATATTCCAACTGAGGTATCCATAATACTTTATAAAACCACCATTCTTGGTTTTTATACGAAAGTTTGCATCGCCTTGGTGAAAGGCTGGTGTTTTAAAGAAATCAATATTTTGTTTTATAACGGCAAATGCAGGTGCAAGATTTGTATAATTATAAGAAAAGCCCCAAGCTGCTTTTTTGTTTTTTGCTAATTTTTGTACACCCCCACCAAGTCCAATTGCAGAAATACTTAAGCTTGCTTCGGTTCTATCAGGTAAATCAGCGCTTTCTAAAATAAGTGCTGCAGATAGTGCTTGGCCATATAAAGCAGAATAACCTCCTGTAGAAAACACGGTACCTTTAAAAAGAAATGGATTAAACCTACCACGAGTAGATACACCTGGCAAACTACTGTAGAAAAAATTATTTACCAAGCTCCCATCTATAAAGATCTTACTTTCTGTAGCTGAGCCTCCACGTACAAAAAGTCCCTCGGCTTCTCCTACTTGTTGTGTACCTGGCAGGGTTTTTAGTGCGCCAGTAATATCTCCTTGGCTGCCTGCGGTGGTAACCACGTCTAATGAACTCAGCACGGTACCTTTTTTCTTATCACTAGCCTCAAATGCACCTACTGAGATAACTACTGCATTTAGCTCTGTTATGAGTTCTTTTATGGATATGTTTTGGGTAATGTTGTCTTTTCCTAGATTTAGCGTTTTTTTATATTCAGTATAACCTGACATTGTGGCACTAAGAACCTTTTCGCCTGTTTCGGAAGTTTGAAAGGTAAAATTGCCTAAAGAATCGGTTGTAGTGCCATCGTATGAGTCTACAATTGTAATACTAGCTCCACTTATAGGCTTGTTCTTCGTATCGGTCAGTTTACCCGTAATCGTTATCTGTGCACTTACTGCTAAACTGGCAAAAGAGAGCAATATCATAAACAACTTTTTCATTGCTTGCTAATTTTTCACAAACGTAAAGTAGTTTATTGTATAAACCAAATATTTTTAATATTTCTGTTCATAAAAAAATAATTTAGGTGATTTTTTGACTTTTATTTTAATATTAAGGCATTGATTGTTAATATTATAGAATGTGCTTCGCTCGTGTACTAAAGCAAAAAAATTTGTGACGTGTAAAAAAATAAATTTTTTGTTTTGCCTTCGTTTTGTACTTTAGTGGTAGAATTTAATGGGTTAGTAAGTACAAATGGCTGTCAGAAATGATGGCCATTTTGCTTTTTAGTCGTCACTGAAATTTTATTTGTGTGTGACAATAAAATTACAAATCTCCATTTTTATTTTTCTGTTTTTTAATCTCTATGTTTTCATTTGCATAAATAATTTTTCGATTTTATTTTTTTTGTAGAACAATTTTACTGATAAAAAATATTTTCGATTTTCATTTATAAAATGCTTTTCATTTTTATTTTTAGAACAAAATGACAGTGCCTCACCCTGCCCTCTTCGAAGCAGAGGGTGCAACGTCGCATAGATTAAAATATTATTTAAACTCTTTTTATTTTTTAAGGAAATTATTTTTATTGATCTATTGTATAATCTTCTTCATAATCTATTGCATAATAAAAGATGAAAAATGGTATTCCGTTGAAGTGAGTGACACAACAATGATGACCATAGCTGTGTTTTTGTCTGGACAATAAAAAATATCACTCAAATAAAAACGATATTTCAAAACAGTTCTCCGTAATTTTATTTTATGAGTAAAACAAAATCAACTTTCTTTTGTCAGAACTGTGGGCAAGAAAGTGCGAAGTGGGTAGGTAAGTGCCCAAGCTGCAATGAGTGGAATACTTTTGTGGAAGAAGTAATTGTGAAAGGAAGCGATAAGACTGTAAAGGAGGATTGGCGGGAGTTTAGCGGCACAGCGGGATTAAAAACAATTTCTATAAACGACGTAGTGAGTGGCGAAGAAAAGAGAATTATAAGTGGAGATGTAGAATTGAACAGAGTGCTTGGTGGAGGAATTGTGGCAGGAAGTATCGTATTAGTTGCAGGTGAACCAGGTATTGGAAAGTCAACACTTTTTTTGCAAATAGGTTTACAACTTTCGCACGTGCGTACACTATACATAAGCGGTGAAGAAAGTGAGCAACAAATAAAAATGCGTGCCGATAGAGTTGGAGCAGAGAGTGATAATTTTTATTTGCTTACAGAAACGAATACACAAATTATTTTTAAAGAGATAAAAAAATTACAACCTGAGTTGGTGATTGTAGATTCTATTCAAACATTGCAATCTCCATTTGTAGAATCATCGCCAGGGAGTATTTCGCAAATTAGAGAATGTGCCGCAGAGTTGCAACGCTATGCAAAAGAAACAAACACGCCAGTTTTTTTAATTGGACATATTACAAAAGATGGTACGATAGCTGGACCAAAAATTTTGGAACACATGGTAGATACGGTATTGCAATTTGAAGGCGATCGTCATTATGCATATCGTATTTTGAGAACGCTAAAAAATAGATTTGGAAGCACATCAGAATTGGGAATTTATGAGATGACAGGAGAAGGAATGCGACCTGTTTTAAACCCTTCGGAAATCCTAATTACGCAAAAAGAAGACGAACTAAGCGGAATTGCCATAGCTGCCACCATAGAAGGTATGCGCCCGCTTTTGATAGAAACACAGGCTTTGGTAACCCAAAGTGTGTATGGGACACCTCAAAGAACAGTTAGTGGATTCGATATCAGGCGTTTACAACTTCTTTTGGCGGTGTTGGAAAAACGGGGAGGTTTTCATTTTGGGGTAAAAGATGTATTTATAAATATAGCAGGTGGTATAAAAGTAGAGGATCCGAGTTTGGATTTGGCCATAGTTTGTGCTTTGCTAAGCAGCTATGAAGATGTACCGCTGCCACAAAAAGTATGTTTTGCTGGCGAAGTAGGCCTCAGCGGAGAAATAAGAGCCGTAAATAGAATTGAGCAACGTATAGCCGAAGCAGAGAAATTAGGCTTTGAAAAAATTATTATTTCTAAATACAATGCAAAGAGTTTGGGTAAATTGAAATTTGGTATAGAAGTGGTGACATTGGGGAAAGTGGAGGAGGTTTATCAATATTTGTTTTAGAGGGGCTGAGAGATGCTAAGAGAAAAGGAGGAAAACGGGAAGAAAAACTAAGAGGGGCTAAGAGAAAAGGAGGAAAAAAGGAAGAAAAACTAAAAGGGGCTAAGAGATGCTAAGAGGAAAAGAGGAAAAGAGGAAGAAAAACTAAGAGGGGTTAAGAGATGCTAAGAGAAGAGGAGGAAAAAAGGAAGAAAAACTAAGAGGGGCTAAGAGATGCTAAGAGAAAAGGAGGAAAAGAGGAAGAAAAACTAAGA
>JAYSWO010000237.1:0-11372 GCA_043717975.1 Ferruginibacter sp.
TAGCTAGTACCGTTGGGGCAGAGAAGGCGTTGGAGATTTACAAAAAACTATTGAGTCATACCCTACATGCTGTAAAAGATATTATGGCAGATGTATTTGTTTATTTTTCTGATAGCATTGATGAAAATATTTTTGAGTTTGAAAATAATTTTTTTAGAAGAGTGCAGGTAGGAAATGATTTGGGGGAAAGAATGAATAATGCATTTAAAGAAGTATTTGATTTATGGTACGAGAATGTGGTTATTATTGGAACTGATTGCCCTGGTATGGATATAGATGTATTGGACGATGCATTTGTACAATTGGATAATGTAGACGTAATTTTTGGTCCCGCAGAAGATGGAGGATATTACTTACTCGGTATGACAAAACTTAATTCACCACTATTCGAAAACATACTTTGGAGTAGTATATCAGTATTTTTTACAACTCTGTCTCGTTGCAAAGAAAATAATTTAACCTACACATTGCTTCCTATGCTAAGCGATGTAGATGATGCAAAAGATCTGGTTCATATGAAAAATATAGAAGAATAGTTTTATGATAAGTATTATTATTCCCACATACAATGAAAAAGAAAATATTGAAAAGCTAATTTTGCATCTGCAAGATAGCTGTGTAAATAAACCAATAGAAATAATAGTAGCAGATGCGGCAAGCAATGATGACACAACGGCTATTGCAATAGCAGCAGGAGCTAATATTGTAATTTCACCAAAAAAAGGGAGGGCTGCACAAATGAATGCAGGAGCTCGTATGGCAAAATTCGATATACTTTATTTTGTACATGCAGATACAATACCTCCAAGTTCTTTTTATGAAGATATAGTAAGAGCTGTAGAAAGTGGTTTTGAATTAGGCAGGTATCAAACTAAGTTTGATGGCAATAAATGGCTCCTAAAACTAAATGCTTTTTTCACAAGGTTTGATTGGTTTATGTGTTATGGTGGCGACCAAACACTTTTTATTACCAAGCATTTATTTAAAAAAATAAACGGCTTTGATGAAACATTTTTACTAATGGAAGAGTTTGATCTGGTTGATAGAGCAAAAAAAATGGCAACATATAAAATATTTTCTAAGTCCACAATCGTATCTACCAGAAAGTATGAAACCAATTCATGGTTACAAGTACAGCGAGCAAATTACAAAGCAGTGCAACTTTTTAAAAAAGGAGTTTCACAAGAATTTCTTTTAAACAGCTATAAAAAATTTCTGAGAACATAATTTTTAATGATGTAGCCAAGCATCTTAATTATTCTTCAAAATAAACCCGCTTTACCCTTTGTGAAATGTTGGTGAGTATTTCATACGAAATAGTATTTGCCCATGCTGCCACATTAGTAACGGTGGGTTCTTCGCCAAACACAATTACTTCATCGCCTTCTTTTGCGTCTATGCCGGAAATGTCGAGCATGGTCATATCCATACACACATTGCCGATAACGGGTGCAGGGTTTCCATTCACCAACATTTTGCCTTTGCCATTGCTTAATATTCTGGGGTAGCCATCTGCATAGCCTATGCGTACAGTAGCTGTTTTTGTATCTTCTTGCGCCACACCTTTGCGGCTATAGCCAATCGTTTCTCCTTTTTTAAGATTTTTAATCTGCGAGATGGTGGTTTTTAAAGTTGTAACAGGTAGTAAGCGGTGTTGAATAATAGGGGAGGCATCAACACCGTACAATCCAATACCCAAGCGTATCATATCCATTTGCATTTGTGGATGGCGATAAATGGCCGATGAGTTTGCAATATGTTTTATAAACGAATAACCAATTGCATCTTCGATAGTATGTGCAGCCGAAATAAATAATTCGGCTTGTTGTTTTGTGAATGCATCAAAATTGGCAGCATCGCTTGCGGCTAAATGTGAAAAGACAGAAACTACTTTTATGTTTTTTGTCGATACTAAAAATTGACAAAGTTTTTCAATATCATTTTCTTCAAAGCCTAAGCGGCGCATGCCGGTATCTATTTTTATATGTACTGGAAAATTGTTTATACTTTTTTGTTGTAAAAACTTATTAAAAGAATAGAGCACATCGAATGAATACAGCTCAGGTTCTATTGTATATTTTACTACATTTTCAAAACTGCCGGCTTCGGTATTTAACACCATTATAGGCAACGTAATGCCTGCCTTGCGAAGCTCTACGCCTTCGTCTGCATATGCTACGGCTAGGTAATCTACGCCTGCATGTTGTAGCACATTGGCTACTTCAGCACTGCCACTGCCATAGCCAAATGCTTTTACCATGGCCATTGTTTTTACATTAGGCTCTAGTAATTGGTTATATACTTTTAGATTGTGGCGAAGTGCATTAAGATTAATTTCTAAACGGGTTTCGTGTGCTTTTAGCTCCAGTACTTTGCTTATTTCTTCGAAACGAAAAATGCGTGCACCTTTTAGTAAAATAATTTCGTTTTTAAATTCATCTGTATTTATATTCTGTAAAAAAGTTTCTGTAGTAGGATAAAAAATTGTTTCTTTTATGGATGAAAACGATGGTGCATGTGCAGAAATTTCTTTCCCAATTCCTATAAAACGATTAATATTTTTTCCTGATAGTGCTGTAGCAATTTTGCTGTATAAATTATCGGCATCTTTACCTGATTGCAACACATCGCTTAATATAACCGTATGCTTTTGCTGTTGTTTTTGTTGTTCTAAAAAATCTAGCGAAATGCTTAGCGATTGTAGATCGGCGCTATATCCATCATTTATAATATAGCAATTATTAATGCCTTGCTTAAGCTCCATACGCATTTCTATTGGGCGGAGCTGTTTCATTTTTTCAGCAATAAAGTTTGCATCTTTATTTAGCAAAAGCAACATACAGCAACAAGTAATGGCATTGTGTATGGATGCTTCATCGGTAAATGGAATGGCAAATGAAAATTCTTTTTGATTATACTTGCAAATTATTTCTGTGCCATTATCCTTTTTATTAATTGACTTTACAAAAAGTGTAGCGTTGTTTTTTTTGCTCCAAGTAAATGTTTTTAATGTAGGGTTTTGTGTGTTGATAAAATGGCTGACTGCTGTATTTAATTTTTCATCGTCAATGCTAAAAATGATTTGCTCACTATTTTTAAATAAGAGTAGTTTCTCATTTATTTTTTCATCTATATTTTCAAAACCTTCTGCATGTGCACTGCCAATAAAAGTAACGATGCCAATTTCGGGGTCAATTATTTTTTGCAGATTTTCCATTTCGCCTTTTTGCGAAATGCCCGACTCGAAAATGCCGAGCGTATGCCCTTCGTTCATACGCCCCACACTAAGCGGCACCCCTACTTGAGAGTTATAACTTTTTGGGCTACGTACAATATTTTCATCTTCGCCAAGCAATTGATTGAGCCATTCTTTTATAATTGTTTTACCATTGCTGCCTGTAATGCCGATAACTGGGTATTTAAACTGATGGCGGTGGTATGCGGCTAGTGTTTGCAGAGCAGCCAATACATTAACTACTACTAAAAAATTTGCATCAATGTATTTTTCTTCTTCAGTAAAGTTTTTATCTACTACAAAATTTCGTACGCCTTTATCATACAGATTTTTTATAAAAGTATTACCATGTCGCCCTGCTCCTGGTAGTGCAAAAAATAAAGATGTATTAGGGAATAATAATTTTCTACTATCGGTGAGTATATGCTCTATTTCTACATCATTGTGTTTTGGCAAGGTTGTAGATGATATGATATGGGTTATATTTTTTATGTTGTAGTTCATTGTCGCCTCTGGCACCAAGTCCACGGGTTTCACCAGTGGTTACTCTAAGTCAACCCCGTGGGGGTTGGTAGAGTGAGGTTGTTTATTTTAATAATATTATTTAGTTAATTTCTTTGTCTATTTCTATATGGTCATCTGGCGTGCCTTCTTTTTTGTGATATTTAGAATAGATGATAGAACCTACAATACAAACTATGATTACCATCAACGAAGCCCACTCTGGCAGGTGTAAATATTTTTTATGTACACCTGCAAAAGAAAGCAAAGGCAATAACATTTTAGCCCCCACAAATAGTAATACAATGGCAATTCCCTCTTGCAAATAATCAAACTTACTTGCAGCGCCTCTAAGTAAAAAAAACAAACTACGTAAGCCAAGTACCGCAAAAATATTAGAAGAATAAATAAGCATTTTTTTGGAAGGATCAGGAATAACAGTAAATACGGCGGGTATAGAATCTACCGCAAATACGATATCTATTAAGCCTAGCATCACCACTACCATAGCTAGTTTTGTAAAAAATGTTTTTCCATTTTTTTTAATAATAAATCTTCCATTGGCTTCCTCGTTGGTCGTTCTCATTGCTTTACTGATAAATTTATATGCCCAATTTGTTTCTGGGTTAAATTCATCATCTTCATTGCTTGAAAACATTTTTATGCCAGTGTATATTAGGAATAAACCAAATACATACATTATCCAATCAAAACGTTCAACCAACTCACTACCAAGCGAGATGAACAAAATTCTAAAAACAATAGCCATTAAAATGCCCAATAACAATACCCTTGAGTAATCTACTTCCTTTACTTTAAAAAAATTGAAAATGATGATGAATACAAAAATATTATCAATAGAAAGTGACCACTCTAATAAGTATGCAGATATATATAAAACTGCATCTATCTTTCCATGGCCACCATCATTTTCCCACCAAATAAATGCGCAAAAAATAAAAGATAGCAATACCCAAAAAAAAGTTTGTGTAATGGCTGTTTTTAAAGAAATAACCTGATTTTTTTTGCTAAGCAAACCCAAATCGAATATTAGTGCTACTATTATTACTATGCCAAATACGAGGTATATTATTTGTTGCTTATCCATTTTTATTTAGTGTATTTTCTTTTGCGAAGCCATTGAAAAATTATTGCAAATATTAGTACAATGGATATAGGGACGATGATATTTATTATTTGCCAAAATGTTTTTTGTTCTTCTGTCTTTTTTGTATCCAATAATTGCACCACATAGTCCTTTGCTTTTGCTTCGCTTAAATCGTTTTCATTTATCAAATAATCTAAACAGTTTTGTACAAATTCTTTGTTGGCAAAAGGAAATTCTCTTTGGGTACCAAAAGTATATTTGTTCATACCCATAGGTATTGGGTTGCCTTTCACTAAACTATTTAAAACAATATCTCCATCACCTACAACTATTATTTTATTATTTGAAATACATTGAGGTAAAAAAGAGAGGTTGTATTTTTGCAAGCTATCGCTCATAGCTTGCGATAATCTGTTTGCAAACATGGAGCGAAATTTACCTTCTAACAAAACTGCCGTAGGAATATTGGCTCTTTTAAACTTTGCATCTTCGGGTGCATTTACATTTTCTTTATTGCTTATAACTGCAGGTGAGCCTATTGTTCTTGCATTTGCAGAAGAACTCAATATAACCGTTTTCTTGATGCCTTCTGCTTCTACAGTATCTAAAGAGTTTACGAATTGACCTGCTACAAAACCAAGGCCTTTGTTTATTGGATGATTTTCGTTAGAAGACATTACAGGGAAATAATTCCAAGGCAGTAATTCAAACTGACCATTTCCATTTACATCAAATGGTAAAAAATCGCATTGCAAATCCATCACTAAATCTGCATTAATGCGTACACCATAATTGAATAACAAATCGTTTATTTTAAGATCCCTGTCAAAGGCCGTTACTTCTCCTTTTTTTGTTTGCATGCTATCCATTTCTGCACTTAGTCTATCTCCAAACAATAATAGTTTACCACCGTTAATTATATACTGATCTATTTTAAGTTTTTCTTCATCGGTAAAACTATTGGTAGGCTTTACGATTACCAATGCTTTCATAGCATCTGGTAGAAATTTTGGTGCATTTAAATCAAAAGTGAAAAGTTTGTAATCTTGCTTTAAAACATTTTCTATTAAATCGTAAGTATTATAGTTCATTGGTTCTCCATTACCAGTTGCATAACCAATAATAGGTTTTTCTGTTTGTGTAATTTTTGCTACGCCATCTGCTAGTTTATATTCCAATAAAGCTTCTGCACTACTCAATTCAGTAAAGTTGATGAGTGGCGTTTTGCCTTTGTACAATTCTACCAGTTGTGTTTTGTCTTTGTAGTGCAGCATTGCAAAGGGATATACAAATTGCTGTTGCTGACCTTCTTTTACTTGACTTGTTAGATTTATCGGATACAAACCTAGCCCACTCAATGTGTCGCCATATTTTATTTCTGTGCCAGGCATTACATCATCTGGACTAATAAAATTGTATTGTATTTTATTGCCAGCTATTTCTTTAAACTCTTGTAAAATATCTGTTGTAGAAGATGCCAATTGCCTAAAGCCTGATGGATAATTTCCTTTTAGGAAAACATCTACCGTTATTGCTTCATCAATTTTTTTAAGTATCTTTTTTGTAGGAGAGCTAAGTGTAAATCGTTTTTCATTGGTAAGGTCTATACGAGTATGAAAGATAGATGCAGCCCAATTAAGTACAAACAATAATAACAACACTATTGGCAACCAAAACTTATTATGTAAAATTTTTCTAAACATTATTTTCTGCTAATTTTTTTAACGGTTATTAATAATGAAAGAAAGATGAGGGTTAAAAAATAAACAACATCTCTTGTATCAATAACGCCCCTGCTAATGCTACGATAATGAAAATCTATACCCAACATTTCAATATAATAATCTGCATTGCCTGCAAAAAATGGCAATTTGCTTATGGCATTAAAGCCAAAATATAATACCAAACACACAAAACCGCTTACCAAAAATGCCACGACTGCATTGCTTGTGAACCCACTACAACAAAGGCACACGGCAGCAAAAACGGCGGCTAGTAAAAACAAACCAACATAACTGCCTGCAATACCACCAGCATCTATACTGCCTTGTGCACTTAATGTTTTTATACTAATTACATATATAAGTGTTGGAATAATAATAAAAAGTAGTACCAATAAAATAGCTACATATTTACCCCAAACAATTTGCCAAGCAGAAAGAGGTTTTGTTTTTAATAATTCAAAAGTGCCAGCTTTAAACTCTTCTGATAGAGAATGCATAGTAATAGCGGGTACGAGAAAAAGTAATACCCAAGGTGCTATTTCAAAAAAAGTGGATAGAGATGCATAATTATTCTCTAAAATACTACTACTAGGAATAACAAAAAGAAAAATACCACAAACCAACATAAATAGCACAATGGCAATATATCCTGTGAGGTTGCTAAAAAAACGATTTAATTCCTTTCGGCAGATGCTGTACATATAGAGTAATAATTAATGCAATTTAAGCATAGGTTTTTAACAAATAACGCTAGTTTTAAAACTGGTCATAAAACAAACTTTGTCAGAAAAGTTTTTTACACTTAAATGATTCTTGTTTACCTTTTAAAATGTGCCCTTTAGTGAATATTTGCAACTATGTTTCAGTAATTTATTTTATCATATAAATATCATTGCCTAATTTTTGACTTCAAAATTTAAAAAAATATTTATGAAAAAAATTATTGGCCTTTTTTCGGTGTGTGCAATCCTTACGGTAGGTTGTACAAAATCTTCTTTGAATGAAGAAATTAATAACGAGGAGTCTACTTCAAGCCCTGTAGCACATAGAGGCTGCGCATCGCAAGAGGTATTAGAAGCACAATTAGAGGCTGACCCTAATCTTGCATCTAGAATGGAAGCAATTGAACAATTTACTGCAAGGTATCAACAAAACCCAAGTGCTTACAGATTGTTAGCAAATGGTACAATAGAGATACCAGTAGTGGTAAATGTTATTTATAGAACCGCGGCACAAAATATCTCTGCTGCACAAATCGCATCTCAGATTGCGGTATTAAATGCAGACTTTGCCGCTACAAATGCTGATGTTGCCAATGTGCCTGCAATTTTTCAAGGAGTTGCAGCTGGAAACACAGGTGTTACTTTTGTACTTGACCAAGTAAGAAGAGTATCTACTAAGAAAACAAGTTTTACAACCAATGACGGAATGAAAAGAACTTCTGGTGGTGGAATTGAGCCACTTTCACCAGCTACAAAATTAAATTTATGGACATGTAATATGAGCGGCGGTATTTTAGGATACGCTCAGTTTCCAGGTGGTGCAGCGGCAACAGATGGAGTTGTAATTTTATACAGTGCATTTGGTGTAACTACAGCTGGTGCTCCTTATAATAAAGGTCGTACTGCTACACACGAAGTTGGACATTGGTTAAACCTTCGCCATATTTGGGGAGATGCTACTTGTGGTAACGACCAAGTTGGTGATACTCCTTTGCATACAGGTGCTAATTTTGGTTGTCCTGCTGCTGGTATTCAAAGTTCTTGTTCAGGCGCTCCTGTAATGATGACGATGAACTATATGGATTACACAGATGATCTTTGTATGTATATGTTCAGTGCTGGTCAAAAAACTCGTATGAATGCTACATTTGTAGCTGGTGGTCCAAGAAATTCTTTTGCACAACCATAGTAGAAATAAATAAAATTTACAGAAAGCGGAAGGTGAAAACTTTCCGCTTTTTTTGTATTAAGACAGAAAGCCATAACTTTAGGAAAATATATATTATGGAATTAATTATTGAAATGATTTTAGAAATGGTCAAGGCGTTGGATGGAAATCCTACATTGTAGTTTTTTTCAAAGCGGAAAGTAAAAACTTTCCGTTTTTTTGTATTTGTCGTTTATCTTCCACAGCTGTTCATAGTTAAAAAAATAGCTTTTGTCTATTTTAGAAGTTAATATATTTGTAATAATATATACTTAACCAAACCTTACTCATCATCTTGAAACTACTGTTGTACTTTATCCTTATTGTTTATATGCAGCCTCTATCTTCCATGGGGCAAAACACTAAGCTGATTGACAGTTTACAACTAAAATTAAAAGTAGCTTTAGATGATACCAATAAAGTAAAAACTTTAATAGGAATTGGTGTTGCACATCAAGCAAAAGATTCTACAAAAGCTATAAAATATTTTGTTGAGGCAAATAAACTAGCGCTTAAATTAAATTTTATTGATGGAGAAATTTTATCAAACATAAACCTTGGTATTTTATACTATGATTATAATAAATTTGAACGTTCTCTATATTATTATAAGCAAGCAGAAATTTTAGAAAAAAAGCATGCCAAAGAATCTTCATTAACAAAGTTGTACAGCAACATGGGAAATTCATACACTGATTGGGGGAAAACCGATGAGGGTATTAAATATTATTTCAAATCAATTGATATTGCTTTGAAGTACGACAATAAAAAATCACTTGGTATTGCATATAGCAATCTTGGAAACACATACATACAGCAAGGTAATTACTTACAAGCAACACAATTTATTATTAAGGGTATTGCAATAAGAGAGACAATTAATGATGAGAATGGCGTTGCAAGTATGAGTTCAAACTTATCGGTTTTATATAAAGAGCTGGAAAAATACGATGAGGCTATTTTGTATGCAAATAATGCTCTACAATATTATAATAAAATGGGGCTAAAGGTAGAAGCAGGTAGGGTTTATGTAAATATGGGATTAATAGCTAAAAGGCAAAAAAATTATGAGAAAGCACTAAATTATTATGACGATGCTGTGGCAAGATTTAAAGGCTCAACTTATGCAAAAGGGATGGCGGCTGTTTACAATAACAAGGGTTTGGTTTTACGTAATTTAGAAAGGGATGATGAGGCTTTGCAAAATTTTAAAGAGGCGCTAACAATATCTAAAACAATAAACGATAAAATAGGAGTATCTGGTGCACTTGTAAACATTGCAGAAGTTCAAATAGATAAAAAAGATTTTGTAGGTGCTGAGCAATCTCTTATGACGGCTCTAGAAATTTCTAAAGATTTAAAAACACTAAGAAGAGAAAAAGATGTAATAGAAGCACTTACCAATTTATATTTAAGAAAGGAAGATTATAAAAAGGCTTTTGATTATAATTTAGCTTACACAGTTTTAAAAGATTCTATTTTAGTTATTGATAAAATAAAAGTAATAGAAGATACAAAAACAAAATATGAAACAGAAAAGAAACAACTAGAAATATTTGTGCTTACAAAATCTGATTCTATAAAGTCATTAAAAATAGATAATCAACAAATATCTATTTTTGATAATCTGCTAAAAATATCTAACCAAAAGCTTGACTTATCAAAAGCTGATTTATTAAACAAGGAAAATGATTTATTATTAAAAGAAAATGATTTGCAGCTAAAGGAAGATGCGTACGTAATAAAAACAAAAGAAGAAATAATATTGCAAAATAAATTGGATGTACAAAAGAAAGAGCAGCAGATTATATTGTTGGGTAAAGAAAAAGAAATTAAAAACTTAGAATTAACAAAGAAAAATAATACAATACTTGGCATATCAATTTTAGCATTACTTTCAAGTTTGGTATTTTACCTACTTTATAATAGAAGTAAAGCAAAGCAATCTGCTCTTTTACAAGCAGCCATTATAACACAGCAAGATATTGCCACCAAAGGCATAATAGAAGCCGAAGAAAGAGAACGCAAACGCATAGCCAGCGACCTACATGATGGTGTAGGACAATTAATGACAGCCGCTTGGCTTAATATGCAAGCTATAAACGAAAAAACAAAAAGTACAGATGCTGAAACGGCTGAACTGTTAGACAAAGCAATGCACCTAGTGGATGAAAGCTGCAAAGAAGTAAGAGCTGTAAGCCATAATATGATGCCTAATGCATTACTTAAAAAGGGATTGGTAAATGCAGTAAGAGAGTTTTTACAACAAATAAATATAAAGTCAACAAAAATAAATTTACAGACTGAGGGGTTAAATAATCCCCTGACAAATCATGTAGAGACAGTACTGTACAGGATTATACAGGAAAGTGTAAATAATGTAATAAAACATGCACAAGCTACAAGTTTAGACATTAGTATTAACCAAGATGAAACTGGTATTGATGTAATGATAGAAGATAACGGTAAAGGGTTTAACTTTAGTGAAGCAAATAAGAAAGATGGCATAGGTTTGCAAAATATAAAAAGCAGGATAGAATATTTAAAAGGCACAGTAGAGTGGAATACCGCTGAAAACAAAGGAACATTAGTAGCCATACATATACCAGAAAACAAATAATGAGTAGCCCCAATAAAATAAGATTAGCAATGGTAGATGACCATCAAATTATCATTGATGGTATAACGGCATTGCTAAAAGAAGATGAAACATTGGATATTGTTGCAACGGCAAATTCAGCAGAAACTATGTTGCAACTGTTAAGCAAAAATGAAGTAGATATTTTATTGACAGATGTGGTTATGGATGGCATGAGTGGACAGCAACTGGCAAAAGAAGTGAAAAATATTTTTCCAGCAATAAAAATAATTGCGC
>JAYSWO010000238.1:0-1769 GCA_043717975.1 Ferruginibacter sp.
GGCACAAAGGGAAAAGCTTCGCTTTTGTTGCTTCGCCATTGGTGGGCAGGTTCTCAATTTATTTTTTTGCCGAGAAGGCGGTAAGGCGTTTTAAAAAAATAAGGCGGTAAATTATTTTGCTCCTCCCTCCTTCCGGCGGGCAAGCTCTTCGGCGGACAGGTGCGCAAAATTTTGGATTGCCACTAAGGCGCAAAAGCTCAAAGTAAAAAAAATGCTTCGCATACTTTCTTTTAGCTTTAGTGTGCTGTGACTACATTCTTTTTTTAGTGAAAAATCTTTTTTGAATTAGACGATGAAAAGTTGATAGCTCAATATGATACAAGGGTTGAATATTACCAATCTGTTTCGATAAAAGTTGAAAAATGTTTTTCTGCTGAGCGTAGCCCGCATAGGAGCGGCACCGAGTACCGTGTTAGCAAACAAGGCGAGGAACGAGCTGTAGTTTTGCGTTACACGGTATGAAGGTACAGCGGATAGGCGGAAACCAATGTTTGGCTTTGTGCAATTGCTCAGGCTCCAAGAAAAGTCAGTTAGTAGTTGGCAAAGGGGAATTATTTAGTTGGCAACTGGCGGTGTGCAAATAGCAGTTTAAAGATGGGGATACACATTTTATTTATGTTACATTTTAGTATTAAAAAAGGCTTCCAATTTTTGGAAGCCTTTTTCTACAAAATATTTCACTAAACTATTTTATTTCTTTTTGCATAGCATTGCCTTGCCCACTTGCTCCACCACGGCCACCACCACTTCTTGTTTTAAAGAGTTGAAACTTGCTTGGCTCCTCGGTTACATTCCAGCTTTGATTTTTTTCATTTATGTCTGCGGTTTCACGCATAGGATCTAATTTTATAGCCGTTACTTTTTTAGATTTCATAAACGTTTTTACCACTTTGTTTTCGTTTTTGCGCCATACTTGCACTGCTATACGATCTACTTCTTTGGTACCATCTTCAAAGGTCCACTCTATAATTATTGGCATTACCAAACCACCTTTGTTGCTGAAGGTAAGTTCGTACATGGTTTTGCCGCCTGCTATTTGTATTTTTTGCTCAGTAGTAAAAGTATCTGGTGTAGATGCTGGTAGAGTAATGGAAAAAGGCGTTTCGTCTACCTTGGCCAAACCTCTTGCATAGTTCCAATAAAAATCACGGGCATTTACATCGGCATCTGTGCCAAACACAATTTTTTTATCTTCTCTATTTCTTATTTTAGAAATATCTTCAAAACTGTTTAGCAATGGTTTTGCTACAGATTGCGATGTAGTAGATGGGGTAGTTCTGCCTGGCCCTTCTACTATTTCTGTAGTTAGGTTTGCCCATTTTACAGTGTCTAAAGAAATATCTACAGGGTCGGTATTGTAAAACCAACCACGCCAAAACCAATCTAAATCTTCGGCACTGGCATCTTCCATGGTTCTAAATAAATCTGCCGGGGTGGGGTGTTTAAATGCCCATCGTTTTGCATATTCTTTAAAGGCATAATCAAAATTTTCTCTGCCCATGATCGTTTCTCTCAAAATGTTTAAGCCTGTGCAGGGCTTGCTGTAAGCATTGGGGCCAAACTGTATAATGTTTTCGCTATTGGTCATTATGGGTTCTAGTTGGTCTTTTGGCAGCTTCATATAATCGGTTATTTTATATGCTGGGCCACGGCCACTCGGAAATTTATTGTCCCACAATTCTTCTGTAAGGTATTCTACAAAAGTGTTTAAGCCTTCATCCATCCAGCTCCACTGGCGCTCATCGCTGTTTATGATCATCGGAAAAAAG
>JAYSWO010000239.1:0-11325 GCA_043717975.1 Ferruginibacter sp.
AGTTCTACCTACAGTTATTATTTTGTAACAAGTGGGTTGGCCTTTTTTATGTTGATTGGTTTTAATGGATTATCACTCGGTAAAGTTGGTGCTTCTATTATTAATTATCTTAGCCTTAATGGAAGAAATCCCATGGTGGCATACATAGCAGGTAACTTATTATTGCAACCTATTTTACATTTAACCAAGTTAAATTTGCTTTTTGATATGATGAATGTAAACCCCATTTTAGGCTTTTTAAAAGGTGTTTTGTTTACAGGAATTGTATCCCTTATAACTATTTTGTTTACAAGGAAGGGATGGTTTTGGAAAACGTAGTTTTCAGCATGATGTTTCAAATCCTATGATTCTACTTTTTTAAATGCTGTATTAAAAGAAGATTTTTTCAATTAATTAAAATCTATACATGTACAACACTTTTTTATTAGAAATACTGATTTGCAAGGTTTGATTGAATACAGAAAAGAGGCTATCTTAAAACTAGGAGACAACCTCTTTTTTTGGCTATTAATTTATCTTTCTTATTTGAACGAGATGACAACCATTCTCTAAATTAGATTCACAACTTTCGTAAATCTGAAAAAAATTATCGTTGCTTTATTATCACAGCACTTACCACTGGTCTTTCTCCTGCTGCATCTCCGGGCCTTATTACCTGTTGCCCACCAATGACCATCATCGATGATCCACCACCATCAAGATTGATGGCATTTGTACAACTAAGACTGCTCATCATATTTGCAAGTTCTACAAGGTTCATACCTACATAACCACCGGCTGCGTTATCACCTTCTATTACAAGGATTACAACCATTCCATTAGCTGTGTAACCAATAGCAGAACGAGGACGGGAAGTCGTGTTATTAATACTGATAAGTTCTGCAACGTCTGAAATGTTTACTGCATTATTTTTCAACAACATTGGTGAACCTCCAATTGCACTTGCAACATTCCATGTGCTTCCGCCAGTAGGAAAAATCGCTGTAGGCTCTGGCTGTGGTGCCTGTCCTTCCACATTTGGACTTACCGTTGGATAACTGTAGATATTATCATTGCCGGCACCTATACTGTAAATCCAGTTTATACTGGGCACACCACTAGATGTAACACCAAAAGCAGCCCTGGTAGGGTAATACGGGGTGCTGTTGCCATTAAAAGTCCTGTTTAAAACTTTTATATTGGCAGATGAAACATTATTGTTGTACTTTACTAAACTGAAAGACTGGTTGCCGCCAAAATAGCCGCCATTTATACATGTGTAAACACCCGTTTCCTGCGCAAAAAATTCAGTTGGCTTTTTTGCCGTAGCAGATAATACTGGCTTAAATTCAATGCCTGTGTTTGCACTGTTATACACCAAGCAAACAGCTTTCGTATTTCTGCCGGCCCAAATAGTATCAAATTTATAAGCCTGCATGCTGCCCAACGGAAAATTTGTAGACAAAGTACTACTGAATTTCCAACCTGCAGGAAGTGTTATAAGCGGTGTGACTACTGTAGGACTCGGAACAGGTAGTGGGGCTGCCGTTGGCGTCGTACTTTTTTTGCACGAAACAGATACAAGTAAACTTACAAATAAGAAAACTGAATTGAATTTTTTCATGATAATTTTATGGGGTTTAATTATTTTTTAAATACTTCTATAACATTTTTTTTTACAACTAACACAAAGCCATCTTTCAACATTTTGCCTAGCAACATTCTTTTTTGATTATCCTATTACAAATTTTTGATAGAAAACAACTCTTCTCCTTCTTACATTTTTTTGGTTATAAAAATCCGAAATAGATTGTGTAACAAATAATTCATAAGAAGTCAATGGATAGCAGGTAAAACAATTTTATTCCAAAATATTCAACTCCAGTACACCACCACCCATCATTTCTTTATGGCTAATGGAAATTATGGGTATCGATTTTCCATTCAACATTATTTTATAAATTCGAGCAGTTTCGCCTTGCTTTTTTGTTTTATTTACTTTTATTAAAAGAGATTTGTTATTGGGTAATTGAATATTGGCTTCTTTTAATAATGGATAACCGAAAACATATTCTCCACTTACAGGGTTTAATGGATACATGCCCATCATTGTCCAAATAAGCCATGCACTCATTTGCCCACAATCATCGTTGCCACTCAATCCATCAGGGCCTAGCTTGTATAAACTATCTGTAACGAGTTTTATTTTAGTAGCAGCTTTTTGCGGTTGCCCAAGTGCCGTGTACATGTATATGATGTGGTGACTAGGCTCGTTGCCATGCGCATATTGACCTATCAATCCACTTACATCTGCCGAGGCATTTTCTCCATGCAGAATAGAAGACGCACTAAATAAATCGTCTAATTTTTTTATAAGTTTTTCTTTTCCGCCATACAAATTTGCCAATCCATTTACATCATGCGGTACAAAAAAACTATGTTGCCAAGCTGTGCCTTCTACATATTGGCCTTCAAACCCATGCTCAGAAAGGAGAGGGTCAAACGGTTCAATAAATTTTCCTGTACTATCTTTTGCTCGCATAAACCCTGTGTTACTATCAAATAATTTTTTATAACTCTCCGCTCTTTTCATAAAGCGATTGTAATCATTTTGCTTGCCTAATTTTTTGGCTACTTGTGCAATACACCAATCATCAAAAGCATATTCCAATGTTACGGTTACGCTCCATCCTTCTTTGTCTTGTGGCAAATAACCAAAGCGAATATAATCTTGCGTGCCTCTTTGTTTTTGGTTTGCACTTAAGAGCATTGCCTCATATGCCTCATTTATATCAAAGCCTTTTACACCTTTTAAAATAGCATCTGCTAAAATGGGTATAGCATGGTAGCCCGTCATGGTATTGGCTTCCCAAGTACTAATGTCCCACACAGGCAGTAATCCATTGTCTCTTTTTAATTGCAGCATGCTGTTTATCATGTCTGGTAGCCTCTCCGTTTGTGTAAATGTAAAGAGTGGATTTAATGCACGAAAAGTATCCCATAAAGAGAAGATGGTATATTGTTTTCCATTCTTTCTTTGTACAATATTATTTTTATGATTGCGATACGTATTGTCTGCATCAGAATGTACAACGGGAGCTAAGCAAGTTCTGTACAATGCCGTATAAAATCTTGTTTTATCAGCTTCATTAAAAGTGGTTACGGTTATTTTTTCTAATTCTTTTTCCCAAAGTTGCCCAGCTTTTTTTGCTACTTGCGCAAAAGTTTGTGTACCTATTTCTTTAATGGCAAGCAATGCTTTTTCTGGGCTTACACTGCTTATACCAACTTTTACAAAAAGCGGTTTGCCTTGTAAGTTAAATTGTAAAACTGTTTTTGCTAACCTACCTGTGTCTTGTTGTACATTATTTTTATTACTATTTAAAAATGTTTCAGCAATTACTGGGCTTGAAAAACGAGCTGCAAAATATACTCGTTGGTTTTTTGCCCAACCGGTGCTGTATCTATATCCAATTAATGTGCTATCATTTATTAACTGCAACATTCCTGCGGTACTGTTGTCCCAATTTATACGAAAGCCCATATCAAATTGTAACCAAGCATTGTGGCTTTTAAAATCGTATTGGTGAAAGCCGCATCTTTCTGTAGCGGTAAATTTACAATTGACATTATTGCCAAGTGCCACACTGTAAAAACCTGGTGTTGCTTTTTCATTTGCATGGCTAAAAGGTATTTTTATTTTTTCATTGTGTATGAGTGTTGTATCAGTTAATGGCAACACACTTATATCACACCAATCGCCAATGCCAGTACCACTAAGGTGTGTGTGACTAAAACCTGCAATACTATCGCTGCTGTAATGGTAGCCGCTGCACCAATCCCAACCTTCTGTACCATTGTCTGGACTTAACTGTACCATGCCAAAAGGAACTGTTGCGCCAGGGTATGTATGCCCATGCCCACCTGTGCCTAAGAAAGGGTCTACGTATTTGGTGAGTTTTTGTGCGGTGCAAAAACTATAGCTGAGAAGGAGCGGGAGGAAGAATTTTTTCATAATTTTAATAGCCACGAATACGTGAATAAAAGAATAGTGCTTTTCGATTTTAAAGTTAATTATTTTTTACTGACAAGGTTTCTATTTTGCCGAAAAGTCGGTAAGACGTTTTCTTCTTTTGCTTTTTTAATTATTACGGCTTTCTTTAATCTTTAAGGCGGTAAGTTTTTTTGCTTCGAAAAAATTCTTTGCCACTGATGCCACAGAGACACAGTTTTATTTCTTATTAATTCGAGTCTTATAATAGAATTCAATTTTTTTTGTGTTTCTGTGCCTTCTGTGGCAATTAAGAATATAACATAAAAAAGATGCCAAAAGATATACTGTTGAACGTAGGTTGTTAATTGACTTTTATCAAAAGTCAATTAACAACAAAATCATATTTGCCACTGAAGTCCAATCAAGGCTTTTTAACTCATAAACAAAAAAAATATTATTGTATAAACGGATACTGACCTTGGTAAAACGAAATTTTATCTTTTACTCCTTCATAAAAAAAGAAACATTCTCCTTTAAAGCCACTAGCACGGTTACGAGAAATTTCTTGTTTTAATAAATCATCGCTTACCAGTGTAGCACCTGATTTTACTATGATTCCAGGGTAAAATGGCACTGCAGGATTTCTATAATAGGTTTTTTGTTGTGCCAATGTAGCATTGTAAGCAGCAATATCATAACGGTAGCATTGAGGCAAAACTGCATCTACCCATGCGCTATCCACCCATGTAGGCCAATCTTGTAAATATTCATTAAGGCTAAATGGATAAGGGCTTGGGCTCATAGAAAATAAAATATTTGGTTTGATGGCTTTTACTTCTGTGCGTAATCTTTTTAAAAATGCATTCAGTTTTTTTGCACGCCATTGTATCCAACCTGCATCTGTATAATCTGCTGGAGGGTTTACACCATTTTCTGTAAAATATAAATTTTTGGTGTATGTTTCATAACCTGCAGTGCTTGGCAATGCTGGTAATCTGTCATCGCCTTGCACACCGTCTATATTATAATTTGTAATTACTTCTTTAAACAAGCTTATCATGTAATCTTGCACTTGTGGGTCAAATGCATTTAGCCAATCAAATCCATTTTTTACCACCAATTGATTAGCGAAATTTTTTGCCGCCCAATTTGGTTTTGCGGCTACAATAGCGCCGCCATTTGCGGAGTAGGATGATGAAAATCCATATTCAAACCAAGCGTGCACTTTTATACCCACTGCATGAGCTTCTTCAATCATTTCTTGCAAAGGATCTCTACCCGAAAAATTTGGACGAATACGAACGCCAATTAAATTTTGCATAATGGTACTTGGGTAGCAGGTGGTACCATTATTATACACTACCATAAAAATATTATTTATGCCTGCAGTTTTGCAAGTTTGTACACATGCTGCAATATTAGCTCTGCTGTCTAATGCAGTGCTTGCTGCAGTTGTAACCCAAGTACCTCTTAATGCGTTTACATCCCAAACAGGAGTAGGAGCAGGCGATGGTGATACTGGAGCCGTTGTACCAGCACTATTTTTTTTGCAAGAAGATGTAGATGCAATTATGATAACACAGAGTAAACTTATATGTAAAAAGGACCTTTTCATATTTTAATAATTAGATGAATTAATTTACAAATACGAACTTAATAAATATTAATGAGAATAAACTAATTGTTTTTAAATATTTTAATTAACTTTCGTTTTCTAGTATTTACAAATCAAAACTAACAAATGAAATTAGCTGTATTAGACATTGCAATCATACTTGGATACATTCTGCTTACTTTTTCTATTGGCTACTTTTTATCAAAACGATCATCTGATAATTTGAGCGGCTATTTTTTGGGAGGCAATAAAATAAAATGGTGGATGCTAGGCTTGAGTAATAGTAGCGGTATGTTTGATGTAAATGCAGTAAGCTGGAGATTGGCATTGTTGCTTATGTATGGCGTGCAAAGTGTTTGGATTCCTTGGGTGTGGCCGGTATGGAACCAAGTATTTGTAATGATATTTTTAAGTACATGGCTGCGTAGGAGTGGTGCTATGACAGGGGCGGAGTGGATGAGAATTCGCTTTGGTGATGGGTTGGGAGGAAAGCTAAGCCATATAATTGTAGTTGTATTTGCGGTGGTAGAGGTGATGATTTCTATAGGTGTTTTTTTTACAGGTATTGGTGGTTTGGTAGCGGAATTATTGCCAAATATTGATATAAAAAATGCCAATGGAATGGTATTAAATAGTGCTACTATTTATGCCGTTATTTTATGTTTGCTCACCACTATTTATTCTATTAAAGGTGGTATATTTAGTATCGTAGCTACAGAGGTTTTGCAATTTATTATTCTCACTGTTTGCTGTTTTGTAGTTGTCTATTTAGGTATGACAACTGTTTCTACGGAAGATGTAAGCTCATTTTTGCCACAAGGCTGGTTAGATTTTTGGCCTAAAAAAGAAATCAATTTTAACTGGTCTGACAAATACCAATTGTTAGAAACAGAATCGGTGAAAAACGGGTATAAAATGATAGCAGGTATGGTGGGGTTAATGATTGGAAAGGGAATGATAGCAAGCCTTGCAGGGCCTGTGCCAGGTTTTGATATGCAGCGTTCTCTAAGTAGCCAAACACCAAAAGATGCAGCTAAAATGAGCGGCTTTACGATATTGGTTTTATTTATTCCCTTGTACTTAATGGTGGGTGGTTTTGCATTGTTAGCCATTAAAGAAATGCCTACTTCTATTGTAGGATTAACATCTGTTTCTAATATTTTTAATGTGCTAGTGCAGCAGTTACCCACAGGTATAAAAGGCTTGGTTATTGCAGGTCTGTTGGCAGCATTTATGAGTGTGTTTAGTGCTTTTGTAAATGTAGCACCTGCATACTTGGTAAATGATTTATACAAACGCTATTGGAAAAAAAATGAAACCGATAAACATTATGTGGGTATTGGTAAATGGGTATCGTTTGCAGTGGTATTGATTGGTATATTAATAGGTACACAAATTAAAAGTTTGAATGGTATTATACTTTTTATAGTAGGTGCTTTTTATGGTGGTTATGCTGCTCCCAATATGCTAAAATGGATTTGGGGACGTTTTAATGGATACGGCTATTTTTCTGGTATGATGAGTGGAATGATAGCTGCCATGTTTGGTAAAGATGTAGTGCAATTTGTGGTGCAAAATATGCCTACTTTAAAAGCAATGGCAGATACGCAAGCTGTGAATTTAATGGCATTTGTTTTCATATTTATTGTATCTATTTTGGGTTGTATATTAGGTTGTTTATTAACACAACCTGTGGAAGATGAAACCACTATTACTTTTTATAAAAAAACAAAACCATGGGGGTTTTGGAAACAAGCTATTGATAAAATAAAGCTTACTGAACCAAGTTTTTCGCCGAATAGAAATTTTAAGCGAGATATGTTTAATGTAATTACAGGTATTGCTTGGCAAATGAGTATGGTGGTTATGCCTTTGTATTTGGCTTTTAGGCAATGGCAGAATTTTGGTATTTGTTTGGCTGTTTTATTGGGTACAAGTTTGTTATTGAAATTTAATTGGTACGATAAATTGGAGGATGATTAATTTGTTACTTGAAAAGCAAATTGCCACAGATTGCACAGAAGCACAGAAAAATGCAATATGTAAGTGTTCGAAAAAGGTATAAGGCTTAGAATTTAAAATAACCAAAACTGTGTCTCTGTGTTTTGTTATTTGAAAAGCAAATTGTCACAGATCGCACAGAAGCACAGAAAAATGCAATATGTAAGTGTTCGAAAAAGGTGAAAGGCTTAGAATTTAAAATAACCAAAACTGTGTATCTGTGTTTTCTGTGGCAATAAATTATATTATGAAAAAACATTTATTTATAATAGTAAGTATATTTTCTTCTGTTTGCGGATTCGCTCAAACAGCCGTAGATACTGCCTATAAAACCACTTACTATGAACAAAAAGTAACCCTCTTTCGTTTGCTGCAAAATACTAAAGGGGAAATTGTTTTTCTTGGAAATAGCATAACCGATATTGGAGAATGGGCAGAAATATGGCAAAATAAAAAAATACGGAATAGAGGTATTTCTGGGGATAATACTTTTGGTGTATTGGCAAGGTTAGATGAAGTAACAGCATCAAAACCAACAAAGATTTTTATAATGATTGGCATAAATGATATTGCAAAAGAAACACCTGATAGTGTTATTATTGCTAACTATAAGATAATAATTTATCGTATAAAAATAGAAAGCCCAGCCACAAAAATAATTGTACAAAGTATATTGCCTACCAATAATGATTTTACAGAATTTAAAAGGCATCAAAATAAAAGGGAGCATGTGCTTTTTGTAAATGCAGCATTGGGAAATTATTGTAAAGAAATGGGATTGGTTTATGTAGATTTATACACAGCTTTTTTAGATGAAAATAAAAAACTAGATAAAAAATATACAAATGATGGGTTGCACATAAATGGGTATGGGTATATGAAGTGGAAAGATATATTGGTGGAGAAGGGGTTGATGAAGTAGGTTTTTGTTTTTGCCACAGATGACACAGAAAGGCACAGAAAAATACAGTTTAAATTTGTTGCATAAAAACAGATGGGTCAATGTTTGAAAAAAAAACAATGTTTCTGTTCCTTCTGTAGTAAATAAATATTTGAAATTATATTACTAGATTTTGAACAAGACAAAAAAATTATGAGTACAAATTTTAACATTGAAGAATATCCCTTGCAAGAAGAAACAGGAGAAATAATAAGAATTGCATATGAAGTATTTGGAATCCTTGGAGCTGGGTTGTTGGAAATTGTTTATAAAGATGCTTTAGAATATGAGTTTCAAATTCAAGATATACTTTATCGTAGAGAGAAACAGTATGATGTACCTTATAAAGATATTATTCTAAAACATCATTTTTTTGCTGATTTTGTTGTTTTTGATAGTGTGATTTTGGAAGTAAAATCAAAGCAGGGAGGAATTTCGGATGAAGATTATGCAAGAACAATAAATTATTTAAGAATATCTGGGTGTAAAGTTGGACTAATAATAAATTTTGGACAAAGTAAGTTAGGAATAAAACGTGTAATATTTTAAGAAAGTAATTTAAATAACAAATCTCTTTCTTGCCAAAAAATTGAAATGATTAATTTATTATAAACCAAAACAGTGTCTCTGTGCCATCTGTGGCAATAAATTTTTGCGAAGCAAAACAAAAAAGCATGCTAATAACAGGAACCTTCATAGACGAAATAAGCCACGACATACCCCACCAAAACTGGGGCGCAACTGAGTGGGAGCAAGATTTTTTGCACATGAAAGCTGCGGGTATTGATACCGTAATTTTAATACGCAGTGGTTACAGAAAATTCATTACCTATCCATCTAAATATTTGCAACAAAAATATGGCTGCTACAAACCGCCAATTGACTTGGTAGAATTGTATTTAAGTTTAGCAGATAAGCATGGCATGAATTTTTATTTTGGTTTATATGATAGTGGTCATTATTGGGATACAGGTAATCTTATAAACGAAATAGAAGATAGCAAATTTGTAATTGATGAAGCATGGGCTACTTATGGGCATCACCCATCTTTTAAAGGTTGGTATTTGAGTATGGAAATAAGTAGAAGGACAATAGGCGCAGTAGATGCTTTTAGAACTTTAGGATTGCAATGCAAAGCGGTAAGTAATAATCTGCCCACTTTTATTTCGCCATGGATAGATGGTAAAAAAGCAGTAATGGCATCATCATCAGAACTAACAAAAACAGATAGCATAGGAGTAGTGCAACATGAGAAAGAATGGAATGAAATTTTTAGTGGCATACAAGGTGCTGTGGATGCAGTAGCTTTTCAAGATGGGCAAATTGATTTTAGTGAGCTAGAAACATTTTTTGCCGTAAATAAAAAGCTTGCAGATAAATATGGTATGCAATGCTGGACAAATGCCGAAAGTTTTGATAGAGATATGCCAGTTAAATTTTTGCCAATAAAATTTGAAAAGTTAAGGCTTAAGTTAGAAGCAGCAAGGGCAGCAGGTTACGATAAGGCTATTACTTTTGAATTCTCACATTTTATGAGCCCTCAATCATCCTACATACAAGCGCATCATTTGTACAATCGTTATCAAGAATACAGAAAAGAAATTTTATCATTATGAGAAAAATTGTAATAGTAGTTTGTATAATTATTTTTTGTGCCACAAATATTTTCGCCCAAAAAAAGGAAGAGCCGATAAGAGGAACATGGATTACAAACGTAGCAAGCGATGTTTTAAAATCTAAAAAGAATATTGAAGATGCTATAAAACTTTGTAAAGAAGCTGGTATAAATAATGTGTATGTGGTGGTGTGGAATAATGGTGTAACAATGTATCCAAGCAAAGTGGTGGAGGAATATACTGGCGTAAAACAATCAAAAATATATGGCAATAGAGATCCTATAAAAGAAATAATAGAAGAAGGACACAAGGCAGGAATAAAAGTGCATGCATGGTTTGAATTTGGGTTTTCTTACAATTATGGCGATAGTAATTGCGTGTGGCAAAAAAAATATCCGCATTGGGTGGGCAGAGATGTAAAAGGCAATCATCTACAAAAAAATAAATTCTTTTGGTGGAATGCTTTGCACCCCGAGCCACAAGCTTTTATAGAAAAACTAGTAATGGAAATAGTGAAAAACTACGATATAGATGGAATACAAGGAGATGATAGATTACCAGCCATGCCAAGCGAAGGAGGTTATGATTCTCTAACAAAAAAAATATACGCTGATGAGCATTATGGTACACTGCCACCTGATAATAGCAAAGACAGTGCATGGTTACAATGGCGTGCAAACAAACTAAGTGCTTATATAAAACAATTGTACAAGGGTGTAAAAAAAGTAAAACCGAATTGTATTGTTTCTTGGGCACCAAGTATTTATCCATGGAGCAAAGAACAATACTTACAAGATTGGCCTGCTTGGCTCAATGGCGGATATGCAGATTATATTTTTCCGCAATGCTATCGGTACAATATAGAAGCCTATAAAAAATTGATAGATGAGTTAAACACACAGGTTACCAAAAAGCAAAAAAGCAAAATTGTGCCAGGTATTTTAACTTCTTTGGGTGATGGTTATCAAGTAAAAAGAGAAATGTTAGGGCAAATGATTGATTACAACCGCCAAAACGGCTATGCAGGGGAGTGTACTTTTTATTTTGAAACATTGCATAGACTGGGTAAGTATTATAAATAAAAAAAAGAAAGAGACTATCTTTTGGATAATCTCTTTTAGTGTGACCGCGTTAGGATTCAAACCTAAAACCTTCCCGACTCTTGAGTCGGGATGCACTA
>JAYSWO010000240.1:0-4464 GCA_043717975.1 Ferruginibacter sp.
CCTATTATTATACATTACACTCCTTTAGAATTTACAAATGATAAACTAAAATTGTATTTTGAAGAATCGAGATTTTATGGTCTTCCAATAAGTTTGTTAATGACACTATTTGGAACAGTACATAAAAGCAATCGTGTTTCCACAAAAACCATGTTAATAATATCTACTATTTTAGCATCAGGGTTATCTATGCTTATACTTTTCATTAGCATTTTTGCAGGCATGTGCACTTGGTCAGATATTGAGACTCTCTTTGAAAATAAAAATAACTTTAATACGAAAATTGTTTTAAGAAGCTATGGTTGCGGCGCTTATGATAGTAGTTTTCCTACGTACAAAGTTTTTATAGCGAAACGTATAAGTTCTAATTTAAGATGGGTAACTTCTATTGATACAACCAATCTTAACAAAGAAGTTTGGACACGGGTTAAAAAATAAATAGCGCAACCTTAAGTAGAAACGATGCGAAGGTTTTGTGTGTTGGCTTTCTATGTGGCAAATTAAATTTACAAAAAATTTAATTCGTTGGTATTGCTTATATGAATTACCTCGCAGAAACGCTACCAAACATTGCTCTGCTGCATTTCTGCTTGGGCAATATACTATAAAAAAGACACCGTCCCATCACCAAAATACCCACCCCACAAACACAAATCGTAAACCCACCAATAGCACGCACATATTTTTCTAAACTTTTTATTTTTAAAAAAAGAACTTGTATAGATGAGTAAACTACAAAACCCTTATCACCCCAAACAAAGAGGCTGCCCAAAAGAGCAGCCTCGTACTTATAACCAATAAAATTTTTATTATAGTATCATCAATTTATCTGATAATACTTCTGCGCCTTTTTCATCCAATACTTTTACTAAGTAAGTACCTTTAGATGGACGGCTTGTTAAGTTTACTTGTTGTACTTGCTGGCCTTTGCTCAAACCAGTTCTTGTGCTTTGCATGGCTCTACCAGCAAGGTCAGTAATTACGATGGTATACGTGCCTTGTAATTTTCCACCAAGTGCTACATTAAAAGTAGAACCTGTTACAGGGTTTGGAAACACCGTATTTTCGTTTATTACACTTGTGTTTGCAGGTATCAATTTAGCAAAAGAATTTGCTCTAGCTTCGTCAGCTTCTTTTTGAAACAATAAGTTACCACTAGCAAGGTCAGATGCATTATACACTTCATCAGAACCTTCTATTTTTTTTGCAGCTAAATCAGCAATGCTCATTTTATAATACCCTACAAACGCTGTAGCGCTAGATAGTATTATGTTTCCATCAGCATCTACTGCAGCACCATTGGCTGTATAGTTTGCAGGCAAACCAGAGATCGTTCCTTTAAAAGTAGTTATACGTGTATTTACATCTACCACAAATACATTTTTAGTAGCAGAAATAATATACAATTTACCATAGGCATCAGCAATCATGTCTCCACCCCAGCTGCTGCATTTGTTGTGAATAGAAAGACCTTTGTTTTCTTCCGCATCTACCAAAGCACCAAGGTCTGTTACTACTGGTTTTCTACCAGTGGTAAATTTGTATAAATGATTACCATCGTTTGTTACAGCATATCCACTGTTATCAGATGATATTACCATTCTTGTAATGTTATTTGCTTCTTCCAAGTTTCCACTTGGCGTGTAACCAGGTATTGCTACACCATAAAAAGAAGGTGCATCATTTTTTACGTTGGCATCCATCCAACGAAGTTGGCCCATGCGCATAGGCACAAAAAACAATTTTTCATTTCTTTTGTCGTAAGCAGCTGCCGCTACAAAAGTAGAAGTTGGAAACTGTGCAGCACTTGAGCTTGTACCATCATTTACGGTAGTTTGGTTTAGTGTTTTCTTTGCCTCTACATCTGTTATGGTAAAGTTAGATTTTGTTCTATCAAAAATCGTTTTATCCACTTGGCCCGTGCTCAAATCTACTTGGCGAATGTTCATCCACATATAGTCTTTGTTACCATCGCCTGTAATGGCATAGCCTCTGTTTGCACTTTGTGCCCCTGCTACAAAAGTTGTAGCTACTAGTCCTGCTGTTAGTAAAAGTTTAAAATTCATAATTTAGATTTTTAAAGTTTATATTATAATTGAAGTACAATTTACGAAAATATTATTATATCAAATATTATTTTTTTATGAACGGTATAAATTTTATGTTTTGAGTATATAAGGATGAGAATGAGAAAATTGGACAACGAAGATAGACAACAGAGGACAGACAACGGACCACACCCCCTTCAACCCTTTAAACTACATTCAACAACTTTCAACCTTCAACCTTCACCTTGAACCTTCCTATGGTACTTCACCAATCCATCCATCGGGCTTTTTATAACCGTACCAAGTTTAAGTTCATAATCGCTACACATTTGTTTTAGCACATCTTTAAACCCAAAAGCCACACTACCTACAAAGTTTATTGGCAAAGTCCAACTTTCTCTGTACTTATATATATGATTAAAGAAAAAGTCGTTTATGCTGTCTTCTATAATATTTTCAATCATGTAGTGCCCCCTATTTTCTATTAAAAACAGCACAAAACTAGATAAGAATCGATTTGGCAACGGTTTTTTGTACACATTATCAAGCATATCATCCACATCATGGGGGTATTTTGCCTCAAATTTATCCATCAATTCTGCATCAAAGGTTTTGTATAAATAATGCTGTAGCACTTTTTTACCGAGATGAGTGCCGCTGCCCTCATCTCCCAAAATATAACCAAGGCCAGGGCTATTTTTCACAATTTTTTTTCCATTGTAGTAGCATGAGTTGGAGCCGGTACCTAAAATACAGGCAATGCCCTTTTCATCTCCACAAAGCGCTTTGGCTGCGCCTAGCAAATCATGTGCTACACTCACTTTGGCCGTTTTGTATACTTTTTTCAAACTTCTTTTTATTAAAGCCACATTGGTATCATTACTACAGCCTGTACCATAATAAAAAATTTCATCAATATCCACAGTCCCCGTTTTGGGCAGTAATTCTTTTGTAAGAATAGTAGCCAATGCCTCATCATTCATAAAATAAGGGCTTATGCCTTGGGTGGTAATCATTTTCTTTTTATTGCCTTGTAAAAGGCACCATTGGGTTTTTGTAGAACCACTGTCAGCTATCAGTATCGTATGCATTTGGATTAATTGAGCTAACAAGATAAAACATTCACATTAAAAACTGACCGAAAAAATTATCTTCGCAAAAATTTAATAATAGAAGTTCTTTAAAAAGAAAAATTACGTAATTGTTTTGGTGTTATGAGCAAATTGGTAACTTTTAAAGGTGAGCACTGTTTTTATTTGAATATTGAACATTGTTGGTTGAATATTGAATATTTTTTACGGTATCTAGAGAAAATTTTCCATTTTCAGCTTGCCTTTGCCGACAGGCTGGTGTTCAACAATCAACCTGCCTTTGGCTGCAGGGAGGTTTTTAAGTACCAAAACAATTGCTTAACCAAACAATTCAGCAATACACGCACCAAAATTCTTTTTAAAAACTTACAGCTGTACAACATAAAAATATGATTAATAAAAAATTCAACATTTGGCTTCCTTTGCTTTTGAGTGCTACCACTATTATAGGTATGTTTATGGGATATAGAATGAGAGATTCTATGCCTGGGCGTAAATTTTTCTCTACCGAAAAACGCTCTACCCTACAAGAAATTACCGACCTGCTAAACACTCGTTATGTAGATGAAGTAAGTATTAAAAACCTTACCGATACTGCCATACAAGCCATACTCAGTAAGCTTGACCCCCACTCTGTTTTTATTCCAGCAAAAGATTTGGAACAAATAAACGATGAAATAAAAGGCAGTTTTTATGGCATAGGTATCGCCTTTAGCATTATCGATGACAGCTTAAACGTTATTCAAATTGTAGAAAATGGCCCATCAGAAAAAGCAGGTTTACAAACTGGAGATATCATTTTAAAAGCCGGGGATAGCGCTCTTTCTGGCAAAAAAATATCTACCGAAAGAATAAGAAATATTTTAAGAGGTCCACAACAAAGCAAGATAAAATTGACCATTTTGCGCAGCGGAAAAACAATTACAGCCGAGGTTGACAGAGGCACTATACCCATTGCAAGCCTAGATGCATACTACATGTTAGACAGCACCACAGGCTATATAAAGCTAAATAAATTTAGCACTGAAACCTACAAAGAGTTTATGAATGCCTTGCTTTCGCTCAAAAAATTGAACATGCAAAAGCTCGTGTTAGACCTTAGAGGCAATGGTGGCGGTGTACTAGACGAAGCTACAGAAATAGCAGACGAATTATTACCTGGCGATAAATTAATAACTTATACAGAAGGGTTACACCACCCCAAAAAAGAATACCGTTGCCGCAGAGAAGGCCAATTTGAAAAAGGAAAAGTAGTGGTATTAGCAGATGAAGGCAGTGCTAGCGCCAGCGAGGTTTTAATGGGTGCATTACAAGATTGGGATAGA
>JAYSWO010000025.1:0-6200 GCA_043717975.1 Ferruginibacter sp.
CGTCTGTTGTCCGTCGTCCGTCGTCTGTTGTTCGTCGTCCGTCGTCTGTTGTTCGTCGTCCGTCGTCTGTTGTCCGTCGTCTGTTGTCCGTCGTCTGTCGTCTGTTGTTCGTCGTCCGCCGTCCGCCGTCTGTGGTCTATTTCAACCGTTTCATCAAACTCTCAATCTCCTCAACCTCTATCGGAATATTCTTCATCAAATCTTTATTCCCATTCTTCGTTATCCAAAAATTATTTTCAATACGTACTCCCATTTTTTCTTCTTCAATATAAATGCCTGGCTCTATAGTAAAAACCATTCCCGCTTTTATTGGCTCAGTACGGGTACCAAGGTCATGTACATCTACACCAAGGTGATGCGAAATACCATGGTACAAGTATTTCCTGTAGGCCCTATTATTTGGATCTTCATTCTTAATATCACTCTTTCTTAGCAAACCAATCTTTTGAAAAATAATGGTAGCTTCATCTCCTATTTTTTCTGTATAATCAACAATACTAATACCAGGTTTTAAAATACTAGCCGCATATTTATGCAAATGTAAACAAGCATTGTACACTGTTTTTTGTCTCCGAGTAAATTTTCCATTTACTGGAATAGTTCTTGTAAGATCTGCCGCATAGTTACCATACTCTGCGCCAAAATCCATCAATATCAAATCACCATCTTTACATTCTCTACAGTTTTCTACATAGTGCAATACACGTGCATTATTGCCACTGGCTATGATACTTCCGTAAGCCTCTCCAGTAGCACGCTGCATAAGGAATGAGTGAATTATTTCTGCATGTATTTCATACTCCATTACGCCTGGCTCTATAAACTGCAATAATCTTCTAAAAGTAATGTCTGTAATGTCAATGGCTTTTTGCATTACTTCTACTTCTTCAACACTTTTTATAGCACGTAGTTCTTTCAAAATAGGTGCGCTGCGTTTGTAATTGTGCAATGGGTAGCGAGCACGCATTTCTTTTGCATAACGATAATCTCTTATGGCTATCAAACTTGCCTTTCTATCATTTTCATTTGTGTTTAAATAAATATTTTCTACTAAATGAATCCATGGTTGTAACATGGCATCTAAGGCATCTAAAAAAACTACCGTTTCTATGCCAGATATTTTTTGTGCTTCTGCTATACGCAATCGATGCCCATCCCATTTCTCTTTCATTTCATTTGGTCGTACTACTACCAATACTTCTCTATATTTCGCATCTGTATTATCTGGAAAAAACACGAGCATGGTATCTTCTTGCTCAATACCCGTTAGCCAATACAAATCTGAATTTTGTTTAAACTTATGCAATGCATCGCCATTGGTTGGCAGCTCGTCATTGCTGTTAAAAATGGCAATGGAGTTTTTTTGCAATTTGCTTACAAAACGTTTTCTGTTTTGAATAAAAATTTCGGGGTTGAGTGGAAGATATTTCATTGTACTTATTTTGATATGCAATATAATTTTTTTGAACCACAAAGGCACAAAGTTGATAAAGTAACACAAAGAAATATTTTTACCTGTATTTATAGATACATATTTATTATTTTTTTCTATAATTGATCTATTGCATAATAAAAGCTGAAAAAAGATTTGCTGCTGAAGAGCGGCGGGATAGAAGCGGCACCGGAGCGTAGCGAAGGTACAGCGTATAGCCCGAACAAAAGTTGATGTATGACTAGTGCCGAGCGCCAAAAAAATACCCTCACCAAATAGTTGATGAGGGCATTTAAAAATATTGAAAATAATTAATCCGCTTTTGGTGCAGCAGCTAAAATTTCTGCACTTACTCCACTTGCGTATTTTTCAAAGTTTGCTATAAATTTTTTCGCAAGTACAATGGCCTTTTCATCATAAGCATTTTTATCTTCCCATGTATTACGAGGGTTCAATATATCGCTTGGTACATTGGGGCATTCTTTCGGCATCATCATTCCAAAAATGGGATGCGCTTCGTATTCTACATTATCTAACTTACCATCCAGTGCTGCGGTTATCATAGCACGTGTGTAAGGCAATTTCATACGATGTCCAACACCATAAGGGCCGCCGCTCCAGCCTGTATTTATCATAAATACATTTACATTGTTTTCTTCCATTTTTTTTCCAAGCATAGCCGCATATTTGCCAGGGTGTAAAGGTAAAAATGGTGCGCCAAAACATGCACTAAAAGTTGCCGATGGTTCTTTTACTCCTGCCTCTGTACCTGCTACTTTTGCTGTATAGCCACTTATAAATTGGTACATGGCTTGCCCAGTTGTAAGTTTACTTATTGGCGGAAAAATACCATAAGAATCTGCAGTAAGAAAGAAAATATTTTTTGGTGTTTTACCAATAGACACTTCTAATGCGTTACTTATAAAATCTAATGGGTAACTTATTCTTGTATTTTCTGTAATGTCTTTATTTGCAAAGTCAACCACATTTGTACCATCTATAAATCCAACATTTTCTAGCAATGCACCCGGGCGAATGGCGTTGTAAATTTCTGGTTCGTTCTCTTTATTAAGGTTTATAAGCTTTGCATAACAACCGCCTTCAAAATTAAATACGGTATCATTCGTCCATCCATGTTCATCATCACCAATTAATTTTCTGTTTGGGTCTGCACTAAGGGTTGTTTTTCCTGTTCCACTCAATCCGAAGAATACCGCTGTATCTCCTGCTACGCCTACGTTGGCTGAGCAGTGCATACTTAATACATTTTTTTGATGGGGTAAAATAAAATTAAGAATGGTAAAAATCCCTTTTTTCATTTCTCCTGTATATCCTGTTCCACCAATCAATATTGTTTTTTTTGTAAAACTTGTCATAGCAAAATTATGCTGGCGAGTACCATCTACAGCTGGGTCAGCATGAAAGCTTGGCGCATGCAAAATTGTCCACTCAGGTGCAAAGTTTTCCAATTCATTTTCTGTAGGGCGAAGAAACATGTTGTAAGCAAATAAATTGCTCCACGGATTTTCATTTACCACACGAATGTTTAGACGATACTCAGGGTCTGCACATACATACGCATCTCTTACCCACAATTCTTTTTCGCCTAAATGCTTTACTAATTTTGCATGCATATTGTCAAATACTTCCGGCGTAATGGCAATATTAAATTCATTCCAATGAACGGCATCAGCCGTTATTTCATCTTTTACACAAAACTTGTCTTTCGGGCTTCTACCAGTAAATTCTCCTGTGTTAATTATTAATGCGCCTGTATTGTTTAATTTTCCTTGACCAAGTGCTACTGTTGATGCAGAAAGTTGTTCTGATGTTTGTTGGTAATGCACAGGCATTTTTGTTTGTATTCCTGTTGTTGTCAAAACATCATTGATTGTTTCAGACGATTGTAATACTGACATATCATGTTTTTTGGTGAGGGCGCAAATGTAGAATTTCTATTTGTTATAGCAAACTATAACAACATAAGTTTTGCTAAAAAATGATTAAAATATACGCTTAAGCGAAGGATGTAATAAGTAAAAATTTCAAACCAAAAAAGCAGATAAAAAATCAATTTTTACCGAGCAGCTGCTGTTGCTTAAATAACTTATCATTTAACTCATATGGAGAAAACGGTTTTAGAATATAATCATTAAAACCCTTTTGTAATAAAACTTGTTCAATTTTGTCAAATGCAGAAGCTGTAAATGCTAGAGCAGGTATTGTAGGGTGTATTTTTCTTATTTCTTTTAATGCAGTATAACCATCTGCTTCAGGCATTTCAAGATCAAGCAACACTAAATCGTACACATTCGTTTCACAGTAAGCTATCGCTTCTTTTCCATTTACAGCTTCGGTTAATACGACTCCCCATTTACTCAGAAATTTTCTGGCTATAAGCATATTAATTTTATTATCTTCTGCTATTAATATATTTAGACCATGCAAATCTTTATATTCATTATGCATTGTAGTGACTACTTCTTCGGTAGAATTATCTTTATCAATTACTATATCAAAATAAAAAGTAGTACCCTTATTAATTTTACTTTCTACTTTTAATGTTGTTTTAAAAACTTCTGCTAATTTTTTACTAATACTTAACCCTAGCCCAGTACCTCCATATTTTCTGGTGGTGTTTAAGTCGGCTTGTATAAAACTCTCAAAAATTTTATCCTGCTTTTCTTTGGGTATTCCAATGCCAGTATCCGATACAGAAAAGGATATTGTAATCTTTGATTCGTTGTTGCTTATTATTTTAATGCCAAGTGTAACGCCCCCTGTATGTGTAAACTTAAGTGCATTGGATAAAAGATTATTTAATATTTGACTCAGTTTTATATCATCACCAAAAACATTGATGTTTATATCATCATCTGTGTCCAATTTAAAAAAAAGGTTCTTCGCTTCAAATTGCTGTGCAAAAGAATTATAAATATTTTTTACAAACGTTTCTACATTAAATCTACTTTCTTCCAATTCAATTTTACCTGATTCAATTTTACTAAAATCCAATACATCATTTACAAGGCTAAGCATTTGTGTAGAAGAATAAGACAATAATTCAAAATGCTCGTATTGTATAGGATTATATGCTTCTGTTTTTAAAAGATTTGTGGTGCCAATGATGCCATTTAGTGGTGTCCTTAACTCATGACTCATATTAGATAAAAATTGCAACTTCGCTTTTGCACTCTCTTCGGCAAGTTCTTTTGCCATGGTAAGTTCCAATTCCTTTTGCTGTGTTATTCTATAAATTAAATACGAGAAAATAATTGTTAAAGCAAGTGAAATGATAAAATTGGTTTTAAACATTGTTTTTACAATATCTTCAGGAATGTCTTGCACTGTACTATAGTCAGGGAAGAAAAACAAACATATAGATAAACAAATGGTAGTTACGACTACTAAAAAAATAATTTGTACTAATTCATCCTTTAATTTGCCGAGTACTGAAAAAATAAAAAAGAGCGGAATATAAATTAAATAATTACCAGCTTCCATGCCTTCAGCATAGCAACCTCCAACCAACACAAAATTGGCTGCTACAATAGCAAAATTGCGGGCTGTATTATATTTTCCTTTGGAGTTAATAAGATAGGCAACCAATATGAAAATAATAAAAATAAAATCTATAATTGTAGTAATTGGTAATCCTGCATATAATTCGTAAGCAACGTTTGGAATAAACAATACGATACCCGCCACTAAACAGTAATTTAGATACCGAATTTTAGTAGCAACAGTCTCAGACTGTGCTTTAGTGACCCCAGATTCAATAATTCTATAATAAAGGCTTGGCATTTACTTTTATATACTAACGCTATAACTGCATAAAAATTATCTTTATAGAATAATTATGACAATGGTATTACCATTTCTTTAATTTCTTCTGCAAGACTAAGCCTTGCCTTGGTTTTGGATATAATCTCATCCACAGATACGCCAGGTGCTCTTTCGAGCAATGTAAAGCCATTTTCAGTAACCTCTATCACAGCTAAATCGGTAACAATCTTTTTAACACATCTTTTACCTGTAAGTGGTAGAGTGCATTCGGGTAGTAATTTACTTTCTCCCGATGGGTTTGTATGCATCATTGCCACTATAATGTTTTTGGCGCTAGCTACTAAGTCCATAGCTCCGCCCATGCCTTTCACCATTTTGCCAGGTATTTTCCAATTGGCAATATCTCCATACTCACTCACTTCCATGGCACCTAACACTGTAAGATTTATTTTACCAGAACGTATCATACCAAAACTCATAGCGCTATCAAAAATAGATGACCCAGGCAATGTCGTTATCGTTTGTTTTCCAGCATTAATTAAATCTGCACTTTCCTTTCCTTCCAAAGGAAACGGTCCCATACCAAGCAACCCATTTTCGCTTTGTAATACTACATCCATTCCTGCTGGAATATAATTAGCTACAAGTGTTGGAATACCAATACCAAGGTTTACATAGAAACCATCTTGTAATTCTTGCGCTATGCGTTGTGCTATTTGAAATTTATTTAGAGCCATGAGAAGGAAATGTGATAATGAGAAAATATGCAAATATGCAAATGTGCAAAATGTGCTAATTTGCTAATTAGATAATGTGCTAATTTTTTAATTTTAAAGTTTATTATTTAATTTCAACTCCCAAAAAATTGAACTGCCCACTGCCCACTGCCCACTGCCCACTGCCCACTGCCCACTCACTACTCACTACTCACTACTCACTACTCACTACTAACTACTAACTACTCACTACTCACTACTCACTA
>JAYSWO010000241.1:0-11271 GCA_043717975.1 Ferruginibacter sp.
CGGCGTAAGCAGGACCTACGCCTTCGATGTCGATAATGTTGTATGCCATAGTAGTGTGTTTTTAGAACATAAATGTAATTATATTTTTAAAACAACAAAAAAATGGGAACCTATTTTTTATATGATAATATGTTGCAAAAGCGAAGCTTATCTGATCAATAAAAAGCTGCCTTTCAATATGGGCGTTCCATTCTTTAAGTCAATGATGTATGTATAAGCACCTGATGGCAATGGTTGTCCTTTGTATTTTCCATCTCATCCAAAAAATTTTTCTTTTCTGTTAAATACCATTTGTCCATAGCGATTGTATACAGCAGGTTCGTGTAATGGAAATGCCTCTAATGCAGGAATATTCCATAAGTCGTTTTTTGTATCTCCATTAGGGGTAAATGCATTAGGGATAAAAATGCCTTTATAAATCTTTATAAATACACTATCAATAGCTGTTCCGCAATTTTTTATGGCAGTAGCCGTTAAGTAATATTTTTTTTCTACTGGAGGATTTACTGTCGGGTTTAAAATATTTACGTTATTAATATATTCGGGAGGAGACCATATAAAACCATCAATATTACCAACAATATTACCTTGTAGGCTTGTATTTCTATTTGCCACAATTACTTTATCAGGCCCTGCATCTACAATGGGTTTTTGTATAACTTTTACGCTAGTGTAAGCAGTATCTGTACAATTAAATATATTGGTAACAACAACCTTGTAATCTAAATCTGTAGTAGGTTTGGCTAAAGGGCTTGCGCTATTTTCATTATCCAATGCAGTAGCTGGTATCCATTGGTAACTGCCACCACCAAATGCGATAAGGTTTAATGAGGCTCCCATACAAATACTACTATCTGCAAATGCTGTACCTGCTATAGGTGCAGCATTTATTACCACTGTAGTAGAATCTATGTTTTCGCAACCATCGGCACTTTTTACCAATACATAATATTTTCCTGCATTTATTAGTTGCACATTATTTATTGAAACATTGTTTCCATTTTGTGAAAAACCATTTGGCCCTGTCCAATCATATACAGTACCGCCTGTAGCCGTTAATTGTAATGTGGTATTTTCACATAAAAAACCATTATTGCCAGCGGTAGTTGTTAGCTTTGGTAAAATATTAATGGTAAATGGTCCGGAATTAACGCGGCATGGAACAGAATTTATATTGCTAGCTTCTACTACCGTTAAGCGGTATCTCCACATTCCCATGCTTGCAGATGCCAAAAAGTTTTTTGAAAATGAAGGTCCATTCTGCCCAATGATATCTGTATATGGAATGTAATTAAAGCTTTGTTGCCATTGATAACTTGGATTGGTAAAGCCTGCAGATAACGAACAAGTAAAATTATAACTTTTTGCAAAGCCTTCGCAATGCGATGCTGAAGTAGTGGCTAACCCGCCAATGTTATTAGGTGTTAGCGTTGGACCACAGGCTCTAAGTGTTATGTCGTCTAACGCAATATCATTGCCACAGCCGCCGGTGGCATTATTTGTCATTCGCAAAATAATATCCGAAACGCCTGCTGGTGTGGTAAATGAAAATCCATATTGTTTCCAAACTGGAACATTGTCAGAACCAATATTACCACTATTATAAGTTTGTATAATGGTTCCGTCTAATTTTTCTATTGAAAAAGTAATATTAGGCTGAATACCTGCAGAACCGCAGGCTGTTGGTTTTAAAACATTGGTTATCCAAGTAGCAAATTCAAAGCTAGTACTGCTACATAAACCTCTTACAGTGTCTACAAAAAAAGCACTGGGTTGTATTGAAGCATTTACAAGCATAAAATAACCATTTCCATTTTGATTGCCTGTATGGTCAATAGTAATCGTATGCCAAGTATTACCAAAACAACTATTTGTGTTTGTAACTATACTATAAAATCCATCGCTAGGGCAATCTCCATTTTTGTATTGATATGCAGTTGTAGCGGCTGCAAGTGCAGGGCCAGGGTTTGCACCTTCGCCAAAGCTGTTAAATATTATTGGTTCCCCAAGGCTACCTTGGCATAGTTGTGCATGCAAATTTGTTGATAGCAACACAAAGAAAACCAGCATTCTACAATACATTGTATAAAGATAATTTTAGTAAATATATGCCTATTTTTTGTCATAACTCTTTCTCTGCCTTTTTCCAGAATGAAAAAAACGAATTAAAGTAACCTGTCGTGTTCGGCGCTAACCAATCTCTGCTATCGCAAACTCCGTTATAATGGTTAAAGGCAGGATGTTCTTTAAAAATGATATTTCTTTTTGGGTTCTCATATAGCTTTTGTACATCTTTAAATTCTCCTACAAAAATGATAATACCTTCTATGTTTTTTGATAAATCAATAATAAATGACAACACTTTTTCACTTACAGGATATTTCTCAAAATGAGAGGGCTCTAGCAATAATAGTCTATTTACATTATCCTCTTTTCTCCAAAATGGATCTAGGTTGTAACTATTATAAATGCAAGTTGGTTTTGTGTCATCTATTTTTAAAACATCTGTTTGTGGCAATAAAGTTTGTAAAGATAGTAGGGTAGTGGGCTGTAATACAGTAGGTATGGGCATTGAAACAAAAGAATCATAATCGGTATCTAAAAAAGAATGTAACTGATTACTACCTGTATACTTGTTTATATTTTCTTGATTTGCATAATATTTTTTGGAAGAAGCACTACCACCAACCCATTGCCAGCTCAGGTGATTGCTTGCAATGTCTCCATCCAATAAATGATAGTATAACCATTGTGCAGGTAAAAGCCAATGTGCACGGCTTATGTTGCATGCAATGCCAGCTACATACATGCGCACATGGTTGTGCATATAGCCTTGCTCATACATTTGGTTTATATATTTGTCTATGGCTTGTATGCTAGTTTTATTTTCTACAATGGCAGTTGGCATTTGGTAGTGCACTACATCAGGTTGCGGTTGTTTCAAATCCATCAAAATGTCATCTCGCTTGCTTTGCCAAATGCGTTGCCAATATTCTCTCCAAGCAAGTTCTTGTATAAACTTTTGTACCTCGTACAACGAAAATCCTCTTTTTATGATATTTTCTTTTATCTGCTTTACACTTATTACACCTCTTGATATATAAGGCGATAAGTAAGTAACATCTCCATTTATAAAATTTCTAGTTTTAGCATATTTTATGGGATTGATATTTTCAATTCGTGTTAATATGGTTTCTATATCTGTTGGAAAGATATATTCTTCTCTTCTACTCATTTTATCTTTTGCTTATTTTATTCATACTAATGCTTCTTTGCAATGCGCATTTAAAACGAGTGATATCAGGATTTCGTTTTGCTAAGTGTTTTTGGCTTACGCCACTGTGTGTTCTTTTTCGCCATAAATTAAAGCTGCTTCGCTTTAAATTTTTTCGCATGAGTGCTACTACTTCCATTTCACTTAATGAAAACTGAAATAAAATAGCTTCAAATGGCGTTCTATCTTCCCATGCCATTTCTATTATTCTATCTATATCTATAACGGATAATGTGTTTTTTATAAGCAATTCTTGTTTCATTTTTATAAATTAATTCATGTTATGTAGCAATAATATTCGTAAAAAACTTTGGTTCGGTTCTACTATTGTTCTACACAAAAAGGTAAAGGTTGAAAAATTTACTCTTTTATAGTTAACTTATTTAATAAAAGAATAATACGCAAGGTTTTTGGAGCACTTTACAAAACTTTTTTAGAAAAATATATTGGCATTATCTCGCATAGCGCAATGAGCAAATACGTAGCAAGCAGGTTATACATTCATTATACGTGTACATATGATGAGCTTTATGGGCCTAACATCAATCATTAATCATACAAACTAAAAACAAGAAGAAAAGACATAAAAACCTACGAAGAAAATTATACAGCCTCAATTAATACCCGAATGTCAGTGTGAGTTTTGAGTGTTTAACATAGTATCAATAATGTACTTCTATGAAATAATAGTTATAGACGCCAAAACCATTTTATTATCGTGCTAATATTTTTTTAAAATAGCTTCATTCCAAAATGCCCTGTTGTTGTAAAAACGATGCATCGTACAACTACACCTACACAACACCAAAATATTAGTTTAGAAAGATTGGCATTTAAACCTACACCAAGTGCTATACAAACAGGTGCACCTACAAAGAAAGTACCAATGGCACCCAAGCCGATTACACCATATTTATTCCAAATTTTATGTGGTAGTGTATCTTTTTTTTCTTTAGGCTCGCTAGGCTTTTTAAATTTTGCAAAAAATAATTTTATTTTATCACCAAGAAATGCTGCTATAAATACCCCAGCTATACCACCCGTTAAGCTAGCAAAAAATATTGTCCAAGGAGATAGTTTAAATGCAAAACCAGCCGGAATGGCTGCATAAATTTCGAACGTGGCAAGACCAGCTACTGTTAAAACTTTAAGTATTATTGACATTTTATAAATTCTATTTTATTTTGTGAAAATACTTAGAAAGTTTTTATAAATTAACTTATTGGATTTAAATTATTTGTAAATTAAATTATGAGGGTGGTAAACGTACTTGTTGGTAAAATAAATGGTGAAGTAAATTACTATTGTTATGTTAATTAGTAAATTCTTTACACCATAATAGTAAATAATAATTTTATTTTATATAATAAATAGATTTCTTGTACGTTTCATAAAAAATATCCTTTTATCATGAAAAATTTATCAATCATTTCTGCTATAGCATTTTTGCTATTATTGACAATAGTAGTTATTACATACTCATCAGAGGGTTAAAAATAATTGGTCATATACTATACCTTGTATTTTTGGTTTGTTACTACAAAGATATACAGGCTTTTATATAATTAATACTTAACCTACTGTTGTGTAAAGTTTTAATTTTCTCTTTTAAAATCAATATACAAAATAATATTATTTGTCCTATTGAAATCTTGCCTATAATTAATAATATATAGGGATGCGTATTAAAATGCTATTTAAAGCTTTTTAAAAGACCTAGATATTTTAAATAGCATAGCAACGCAATAAAATAGCCAAAAATTGAAGGGTTACATCAGCATACCCCAAATAAACCTTGCTTTCTGTTGCTTTTGATCATCAGTAGCATCATCTCCTTGCCACCAATCGCTTGTTCGCTCGTTTATAAATTTTTTAAGAGATTCGTTGTTATATGCTTTTTTTGCTACAGCAGGTTTTATAATACTTGCATCTACACCATTTACCGACACTTTAGTAGCTATCCAAGAAGTGAAAAGCCTTGGTATGGTTAAGCCCATGATCATACCTGGTAATCCGTTTATAGAATTTGGTCCACCAGATATCATTATTTCATCTGTATAAAAAGCAAATACATATACACTATCAAATATTTTTGTAACGGCTTTTTTACAATTAAAACCTGCAATAACACGGTTTTCGTTTATAATACGCCACTCAAGTTTCGGCATACTATCTTCAATATTAAACATAGAGCCTATCAAATCTTTTTCTATGCTTTGCTTACCAGTACTATAATCTGTAAACCAGCTATTTTTATTTTCACTCCGCATCCACTCTGGGTATTTTTCTTTTTCCGCTAGTCTATCAAATTTGTACATGCTTTTATTATCTGCAAAAGTAAAATTGTAATATTCCGTTTTAAAAATCGGTAATTTATCGCCCATTTGCTCTGCCCAATTTCCACTGCCCATGTTCTTTTTTGTATTTGATTTTACCTCAAATTCAATATTGGCTTTGTCTATAAATACCTGTTGCGCATTGGTATTATTTGCTATAAATACAAATACAATACTAGCTATGATGATTTTTTTCATGTTAAATACTTTTAAAGTTTTTCAATTATTTTTTTGCAGTTGCTTTGTTTTTAAAGTTCCAAGTAAAACCAAGCATAAAATATCTTTGTAATCTATCGTTTCTTGTTTCGGTAAAGCTGTTGCCAAAAAAGTTTCTATCTATTCCAATGTTTTGTTTCAATATATCTCTCACAGAAAAATAAAAGGTGTACTCATCTTTCTTAAAAGTGCGTTGTAGCCTTGCATTTAAAATATTATTGGTAAGGCTTGGAGCCTGTGCAGTTTTTTGGCGAGCCAATAAATCATACTCCGAATTAATAGACCATACTTTTTTATAATACACAGTAGCATTTACACCTACGGTTGCTATGATAAATTGATTCTTTGTATTGTTTTGTGTTGTTTTCTGTACATTAAAAGTAGGGCCAAAATTTAAACCTATATCATATTTTTTGTCTTTCGATTTATTTGCATTCATACTTATTCCAACATTTGTATTGTCAGAAATGGCTTTTTCATTGTTTATAAAATCAACATATCTATTAAAACCTGAGTTAAGATTCAATCCAAATCTTGTATTTATTTTCTTTGCTTTAAAACCCAATCCTCCAAAGAAGTTTAGGTTTACATTTCCATTTGTATTTATAGGTGTTATTTTGGTTTCTCCTGTGGCTATGTTAGTTACACGATTATTAGCTATAGAATTGTTAACCACACTAAGGGAGATTGATTGGTACAACCATAAGTCTTTTACAAAATTGTAACCATAATTATTTATAGAAAAACTATTGGTAAAAGAGGGTTTTAAATTAGGATTGCCAATGTATAAATTAAATTGGTCATTGTTATTCCTTAGCGGTTGTAATTGGTCAATGGTGGGTTGTCTATTTGTACCATTGTAATTTACAGAAAAACTGTGGTTTGATTTATAGGTGTATGTTAAACTCGCTGTAGGGTTAAAATTTCTATAACTTCTTTTGGCGGTTATGCTAGAGCTAAGGTCTTTCAAATCAAAATTAATAAAACTAAAACCTGCTCCAATATTGGCTTTAATCTTTTTAAATGAATAATTAATTTTTGCAGAGGGTATTTGTTGCAAAATGTTTTGTCTAAACTGATTTGATAACGTATCTATTTTTGTATTGTACTTTAATGCAGTACTATCATAGTTTAATGTTGTTTGATTATTGGTGCCATGATTTACACTTAATTGATACGCCAATTCTAAAGCAAATTTTTTGCTCAATGGTTCTGTGTAAACAAGTTTTGTAGAAACATTGGTTGTTGACTTATCAAAATCTTTTTGTTGATTAATTGGTAAATTCACATTGAAACCTAGTATATCTCTACGATTATTTGATATTAATTTATTAGTTCCTTCTGTCTCAAGAATACTCAAATCTGAAGTTAATGATATGGTTCTTCTAGCTTTTTTAAACTTGTGTTTAAATACCGCATTTAAACCATAGGCTTGTTTTTCACTATTTGTTGTAAAAATTTTATCATAACTATTGGTATAAACTCCTTTGAAGCCTGTTGTTATGCTGTTACTAATGGTTGTACTCTCTGTATTGTAAAAATTTGATTTTGCGGTTAGTTTTAATGTATTGGCAGAATCTATTTTTATTTCATACGTTGCTTTCAATTTTACATTGTGCCTATTAAGAAATACATCTTCATTGGTAAATGTATTGAGAGAAGTATCTTTTATTTGGGTTTGTGTGTACTGGCTTTTAATGTTGTTGTATCGTTGGCTATTATACTTAGGAGAAAAATTAAGATTTCCATTGTTGTTCCACTTATTGCTGTATTGCAAGCCAGCATTTACGTTGGTCATAAATCCATCCTGCGGATTTATAGTTGGTTCCTCATCTTGGCCACCACCACGGCTAAAATAATTAAATCCACTTTCTTCATCTATTACCATGTTTTCATTATCACCAAATTTTTGTTCATCTTGCCAGTTCAATCCATCTTGGCCGGTATTGCCATTTAATAAAAAGGCACTCAGTTTTCTTTTTCCTTTAAATGAACTCAGTAAAATGTTATCATTAAATCGTGCATCTCTTCCTTTTAATAATCCACCTGCTAAATCTATCTTTCCAAAATATCCTTTCTTTTTATCCTCTTTCAATTTTAGGTTGATGGTTTTTTTTGTTTTACCATCATCTATGCCTGTAAATTCTGCTTGTTCACTCTTTTTATCAAATACCTGTACCTCTTTTACCGCATCTGCACGTAAGTTTTTTACTGCCATGCCAGGATCATCTCCAAAAAACTCCTCACCATCTACCAATACCTTCTCTACTGTTTGCCCCATGGCTTTTATTTTACCATCCTTATCTACCTGTATACCTGGCATTTTCTTTAATAGCTCTTCTACATTGGCATTGGCACTTACTTTAAAGCTATCAGCTGTATATATTGTTGTATCTCCTTTTATGCGAATAGGGCTACCGCTTTTTACAATTACTTCTGCCAATAATTTACTTTTTGTAGTAAGTGCTATGGGGCTTATATTTTGGTTGCTAGATTTTACTACTATGTCATCTATATATTCTCCAAACGTAGGATGCGTTACCGAAAGAATGTAATTTCCAGGTTTTACATTATTTAAAATATAAGAACCATCTTCTTTTACCCGTGTAAATGCTTTTAAAATACTATCTTTCGGTGAGAGTAAAGATACTACGGCATTTTTTACACTTACTTTAGTAGAGGTATCTTTTATATTTCCAGTTACCGTTACCGTTTGTGCAAATGCTATATAACTAATGAACAATAAGGCTAATAAAATGGAGTATTTTTTGAACATGTTGATGGTTTTAGTTAGTACGAAAGTTTTCGTTTTACAAAAATGTGACAATTAATATTGTCTGCAAATTAACATTCATTAAATTTATGTTAAACAAGTAAATTACAAACGGTATAATCTGTTACACGAATGGCATACGAAGACGATAATTTTATAGACAGTACAAAAATGGTTTGGAATTATTCATTCTTTTCTGATGCTGATATTGCCTTATTTCAACAAGGAAAAATGCACAATGCGCATGAAAAATTTGGTAGTCATTTTTTGCATTTGTTACATGAAGATGGTTTTTATTTTGCCGTATGGGCACCAAATGCCACAGCTGTTTGTGTAATTGGTGAGTTTAATGGTTGGAAAAATAATTTGCACCCACTTTTTGTAAGATTAGATAAATCGGGCATTTGGGAGGGTTTTATTCCTCGATTGCCAGAAGATGCTTTGTACAAATATCAGATACAAGGATTTGAAGGTGTAGAAACTTTTAAGGCTGATCCTTATGGAAAGTATTGTGAGCTAAGACCTGGTACAGCATCTATCACAAAAAAATTGCACTATCATTGGACAGACAATGACTGGATGCAAAAGAGAAAATACAACAACTCACTAGCTGCCCCTTGGAGTGTGTATGAGCTGCATCTTGGTAGTTGGATGAGGCCACATAAAGACAAACCCAATATTTTTAATACCTACGATCAAATTACAGAAAGATTGGTATCGTATGTAAAAGAAATGTGCTTTACACATGTAGAGTTTATGCCAGTTACAGAATATCCGTACGATGGCAGTTGGGGATATCAATGCACAGGTTTTTTTGCAGCTACATCAAGATATGGTACGCCACAGGCTTTGATGCATCTTATAAATGAATTACACAAAAATGATATTGGGGTAATATTAGATTGGGTGCCATCACATTTTCCTTCGGATGCACATGGTTTGTATATGTTTGATGGTACACATACATATGAGTATGCAGATATGCGCAAGGGGTTTCATAAAGATTGGAACAGTTATATCTTTAATTACGAAAGAGCTGAAGTGAGATCATTTTTATTGAGTAGTGCACATTTTTGGTTACAATATTATCATTTAGATGGTCTTAGGGTAGATGCTGTTAACTCAATTATACGATTGGATTTTAGTAGGGAAGATGGTGAGTGGATACCAAATGCAAAAGGGGGAAACGATAATGAAGAAGCCATTTCTTTTTTGCAAGATTTTAATGGAATGGTGTACAAAGAATTTCCAGATGTACAAACCATTGCAGAAGAGGCTTCTGATTGGTCTGGCATTACAAAGGCTATAAACAAGGGTGGCTTTGGTTTTGGTATGAAATGGATGATGGGTTGGATGCACGATTCGTTTAAGTATTTTAAAAAAGATTGGAGCAAAAGAAGAAAAGCACAAAACGATTTTACCTTTAGCATGATGTATTTTTTTGATGAAAAATTTATGTTGCCGCTTAGTCATGATGAGATAGTACATGGAAAAAGCCCCATGTTGTATAAAATGCCTGGTGATGAATTTCAAAAATTTGCTAACTTACGCTTGCTGTATGGATGTATGTACACACATATGGGTGCTAAGCTCAATTTTATGGGCAATGAATTTGCACAAACCAATGAATGGAACTATGATTCAGAATTGCAGTGGGAACTGCTGCAATATCCATCACACAATGGTATGCAAGAATGGGTTCGTTGTTTAAACCACTTATATAAAAATGAACCTGCACTGCATCAATGGCAATTTGATAAAAAAGGTTTTCAATGGGAAGAACTAAACCATGAGCATGAAGGTGTAATGCTATATAGAAGAATGTGTAAAGATAGAAGCAGGGATATTATTGTTATTGTAAATGTTTCTAATAAAAGCTATTCGAATTGGGAAATAACATTAAAAGGAAAAGCGACTTGGAAGGAGTTGTTAAATTCTGACGACAATCGTTTTTGGGGAAGTGGTAACGCCATGAATATCAACATTCCTTCAGAACCTGTGGATAAAAAGAAAAAAATATATAAAATAAAATTGAATATATCATCGTTTACAACATTAATAATCCAATAGAGGCACAAAAATTGCCAACTTACTATTTATGAAAAATTTACTCATTATTGTTGGTCTTGTGGCTTGTACCACATCTTTTGCAAATACCACTGCAGACAGTTCTCAATATTATTTTTCAAAAGGCATGGAAGAAAAAGTGGCAAAGCGCTACCAAGTAGCTTCTAGCTATTTTGATAAAGCCATCGGTTTTAATAAGTCTTATACAGAAGCCTATATAGAAAATGCCAAGGTAAATGTAGAAATGCGTAGGGTAGATCAAGCAAAGCAGCATTTTGCAAAGGCCTATGAATTACAACCAAACAATATGGAAGTAATAAAAGAACTAACTACACTTTACTACGATTTTAGGCAATGGGATAAGGCCATAGAATTTGCTAATAAATGTGCTAGTTGTGAAAATACCGATCGCATTATAGGTATGTCTCAATATAAAAAAGAAAATTATGCTGATGCTGAAAGATATTTACTAAAAGCCATTGCAAAAAATCCAAACGATGCACAAGCAAATTATAGCATTGCAAAAAATTATATTGAAATGGAAGCTGAACGTAGAGCTACACCATTTTTAGAAAAAGCGGTATCATTAAATCCTGAAAAAAGTA
>JAYSWO010000242.1:0-1749 GCA_043717975.1 Ferruginibacter sp.
GTAACTATTCAGTCCCAAAAGTAGCGATTTTATGTAGAGCGTATAAAACGTTCTTTTCGTTTTTGATGGAGGTATCAATAATAGACCTAATAACTGCAAATACATTTGCGCTTTGAAGTGTTTTAAACTGTCCCGATATTTTTTGTTTTACTTTAATATTTCTAATAGCTCTTTCTGAGCCATTATTATCAGGTGTTACATTAGATTGTAGTAAAAAATAGAAGATACACTCCTGCTTTGCCAAGAGTTTTTTCTGTAGCTTTTTTGATTTTTTGTGTAGTTCGTCTATGGGATATTTTAGCCATTGGTGTAGCCTTTCAAAAAGTGCATCCCGTTTTATATTGGGGTAATAATAATCTGCCGTGGTAAGTTCTTTCTTTATGTTAATGGCTTCTAGCAATAATATTTTGAATTCTTTTGCCCATGTACATTTGTCTTTATACAATTGGTTGAGGTAATTTAAATCTCTTAATAAATGAGCTGTGCATATTTGGTGTGCCTTTGCATTTGTTTGAAAGTGACTAGGCCATCTATCATGTATTAATGTAGCATTTGGCAAACCGTTTTCAAAAACTTCTTGTACTGTTTTAAATCCTCTGCTTTCGGCACATACAATGTAGGTAAGTGTATCGGTTTGCCATGTCCATGCCCAATGGTTTTTGCCATTAATGTTTACGCCCGTTTCATCTGCACCAACGACTGTGGCTTGTTGTATTTTTTCTTTTATAGCATTGTACATTGGCAATGCTTTTTGAGCAATCCTTTGTAATATATTATTGATGCTGCCTGTACTTATTGGCAAGCCCATAACGTCTTTTAAAAACTCTTTGGTTCTTGCATAGGGTATATATTGCCTACCGTGTAAATAAGCTATAAGAGATTCTACTCTAGGCCCATATTGTACAGGGCTTGTAACATGTTTTGGAAAATTAGCCACCGTTGTATGTCCACAACAACATTGCTTTTTATAAACTTGATGTTCTATACATTGAAGGGCTACAATGGGTAAGTCTAATAATTGCCTTTTGCCTACAAGCTCTGATACATGATTATCTATATCTCCACCACACCCACCACAAGCCGTTGGGCTGTGTTTTATTATTTCATCTATTACAGCTCTACATTCCAATGTTGTGCCTTCGTGCCCCTCTTGTCCACCTACTTTTCTGTTGGTAGATTCTCTTAGGCTTTGGTTTTTCTTGGGGCGGTTTTGGTCTTGTGAGGGTGGTAGGGAACTATTGTTACTATTTTTTGTATTTTCTAAAACACTGATGCGCTCTTTAAGCTTTGTAATAATAGCGGCTTGCTCTCTAATAGTTTGCTGTAATGATTGTAACAATAATTGAATATCCAATGTAAATAATTGAACAGCAAAAATGAACTACAAGTGTACTAAAACCTAATATTTACAACACTTTTAATACACAATAACAAAATATAAAGTGCATAAAAATCAGATTTTTTAAAACAACCCTTTATACAGACGATATTCAAAATAAATAATTATCAAAAAGAAAATATTGGCTAGAGAAAGGTTAATTTTGAGACTGAATAGTTACCATTTTTTAATTGTAAAAAAAAATAAGTCGGCGAAATGTTGTATTAAAATAGTGCCCATTTCGCTGACTTAAAAAAGCGTAGATTTTGCTAATGTAGCAACTGCCTATTCGCATGCTTTCCTACAAAGATTGGCCGCAAAGCAAATTTACGTGAGTATGTAGTTTGGATAAGGCTCTTTTATTCTGCCGC
>JAYSWO010000243.1:0-11211 GCA_043717975.1 Ferruginibacter sp.
ACCTTTAAACATAATTAGCTATTTATTTTAGTAAAGGTAGCTTAATTACTAACATTATTAGTCTTTATTATGGAGCAACAAAACGCCTACTTCTAAAAATTTACTTTACCCATTACCGCCTCGGCAATCATTGCTTCTTTGTATTCTTTTATCAGTTCAATTTCTTTCAAGGTTTTGGCTATGGCTGTGTCTATGGTGGCTGTTTCAGCTTTGATATGGTTTACTATTTGGGTTTGTTCTTTTATTGGTGGATAAGGCATTATTACATTTTTCAATTTAGAACTGTATGTATGCACAATAATATCCCCTTTAGCACTAACTAGCTTTTGCAATTGAGAATAAGAAGTGTTTTGAGAATAGCTGATAAATACACTATCAAAAACTTCTTGCTTAAATATTATTACATCGCCACCTGCAAAAACAATTTCATTACCATTATAAACTATACATCTTCCTATATCTTCTTTGGTTTCACCTGAGCCTGTAAATAACAAATCACCTTTTTTTATTTCAACAGAATTAAAAGCTGTTTCTTCTGTAATTCGATTAATTATTTTTTCAGCAACAATATCATACTTCGTATAAATGTCTCCATAAAGAATTGCAGGCAATCCATTTTCATCATCAATTAATTCTGCTCTTGAAATATTACCACCTTTTGAAAATGTACCAATGCTTGATAATCTCCTCACTTCCCAATGTTCAGGAATATTACCCAACCATTGAATACCGCTATCTTTTAGTTTTACTTTTTTATCAATTCCTTTTGTTACTGCTTCATTTATCACACTTTGCCTTTGCTCTTTTAGTAGTGCAATAAATTGTTGTTTTTTGGCAATGAAGTGGTTTATTTTTTGGGATTGTTTTTTTATGTAATTTACAATTTGGTTTTGTTCGGCTACTGGTGGTACAACAGAAAATATGCTGAAAAATTTATCACTATATAAACGCAAACGGCTATCAATAATGCCTGTAGATTTTTTACGAAATTCAGTTTTTAATAAATTGCTGGCAAATAAATAACCAAAGTATTCGGAGTTGTTGTTTTCTTTTGCTCTGTAAACACAATAAGCTGGGCTGGTAATACCATCGTAAGGCGAAATACCTAAACTGCCATTCCAAGCCAACATAATATTGATAACCAAATCGCCTTGTGTTACTTTTTTATATCCTTCTAAAGTTTCTGCATTACTTATAAAATCATCCTCATTATTAAGGCTGTCTCTTTTAAGCGTTACACCTGTGTAATGCGATACGGACAATAAATCTTCATTGCCACTGGTGCTTCTATCCTCTATCTCAGAAAATATATTTTTAATCCTTAGCACTTGCCAATGTGCTGGATAGTTGCCTAACCAAGCTGTTTTATTATATGTAGTTGTATTGGTCATTTATATAGTATCAATTGCGTTAGTAGGGTTACGAGCAATAGGGTTAAAAGTAACTGCATCAAAACAAGCTGTCGAAGTATTTGGCAAAGCATTTATAATTACTTGCAATACCTCTGGCACTGCATTAAAAGCATTTATCCATAACGAAAAGAAACCAATATGTTTAATTACACTTTTTATTTCAAGCAAATAATTAGCTTTTTGATGTTGATTTAAACATAAATTCCAATTACTTAAACAATGTTCTATTACCTTTAAGGCACTGTATCTATTTTGCCATCGTACATCCGTCATTTTTCTTTCTCGTAAAGGAGTTTGTTCAATTCTATTAAGCTCTGTAAGTGCTATTGTACTTATTGCTTTTACTCTTTGGTTTGCATTTAGTGCTGGGTGTGGAATGGGAATACAAGCATACTTACTATTTCTCTTGTGCTTTCTTGTAATAAAAGAAAATACCATTTGTGTATTATGCTCATTTGGTAAATAATGCGTAGTGTTAGCAACTGGCTTTGCAGATTTTGCTAAATTGCAAGGGCCACAAGCTAAAAAAAGGTTGTCCCAAACCAATGGCGACACTACTCCTAGAGATTGAGCAACAGAATGCTCTACTTGTAAGTTGCTTTGTAACCTATCGTTACAATACACACAATGTTGGCCATAAGCATTTGCCAAATCGCTACGCCATTCTTGGTAAGTTGTAAAATGCTTGTTTACATTATTAACTTGTGGTATGGGGCTATTTTCTATTGGTCTCATTAAATAATATTTTTTGCAATTCTGTTCGTTTTTAAAAAAGCCCTCAAACCACTATCATTAATAGCATTTTCAAGTTGTTCTAATTTTATTTTATATGTTTCTTTGTTGTTACTTTTTTCAGCTTCATTTAATAATTGAAAATATTCAATGCTTAGTTCTTCCTCTTCCACTTTATCAGTACCAAAGGAATTACTAACATTCATTATTTCTTCAGATACGACTTCAATACTATAGTCCTTTGGATTAATTTGTGTTTGTACATCTAAATTTATTAGTTCCTCAATACCTACACTTTGTACTATAAAAGGCGAATGCGTAGTTACAATAAATTGCAGTTTTGGAAATGCCGATTTTAAATCATCTACTATGTGGCGTTGCCAAGTGGGGTGCAAGTGCATATCTAATTCATCTATCAATACTACACCTTCGGTTTCTACAACAGCATTAATGCCTTTAAAGCCATTTAGTATTACACATCTAAAAGCTAATTCAGCTACTAAGTAAAGCATAGATTTTAAACCATCACTCATATTGCTATGTATGGTTTTGCCTAAGGCAACATCATCAAAAATAATTTCGGCTTCAAACTGATTGTATTGCCTGTTGTAATCAATGTTTTTTAAATAAGGTAAAGCCATTTGCAAGGCATTGTAAAATGCTTGAATAGTACCTTCAAACTCAATTTTGTTTTTTACATTGTACTCGTAATTATATAGCCACTCTAAAGCACCATTAAAATTGGTATCTTCTTTTAATGAAGTGAGGTAACCCTTTTCTAATCTTGTTCTTTTATTATCTACCTTATTTACTTTTCTAAATTCTGATGCTTTTCTATCTGTACCAAAATTGGCAATTAATGGCAGTAAAATATTATTGCTACCTTTTCTTATTGCCATCATTTCACTTACTATCTGTATCAACTCACCTACTGTAGCTTGGCTATGCGTAGTAGCTTCGTTTTTCAATAACTTTCTTGTCCAACATACTTTTCTGTTATTAAAAGAAAATTGAGCACAGATGTCAATTTTAGTTTCTTCATCTTTTGGCATATAATCAAGCAATTGATTATTCCATTTTACAAAGCGTTCTCCTGTTTTTTTAAATTGCCTTCTATAACTAGAGTTGGCAGGAATATCTAAACATTGCAGATATGCACCTAATGCCACTTGTACAGAATGCAATAAGGTAGATTTACCTTTTGCATTATTGCCAATGGCTACATTAAAGGATGGATTAAATTTGAACTCTTTGTGTTCAAATCCTTTAAAATTTTGGATGGTAATATTTTGTATTTGCATAATTATTCAATAATTTCTTTTAGTAAATTTTCTGTTTCTTGCTCAATAGCCAATATGTCTTTGGTAATTTCTTTTAAGCTACGTGGTGCTTGGTACTGGTAAAAGTATTTTGCAAAATTTATTTCGTAGCCTACTTTGGTATCTTTATAGTTATACCAAGCATCAGGCACAAAGGGCAATACTTCTGTTTCAAAAAATTCATCTATACTTTCCTTTAACGGAATATTTTCAATGTCTTTTAATTTTGTATTGCTTTTAGGTTTGCCTTTAGCATCAAATACAATTTTCCCTTTCTCGTCTTTTTCTGGCTGGTGTACTGTTATTTGGTGGTAGCCAAAATCTGTATTATCTAGAATAATACTGTACTCGTTTGGCTCAAAATCTAAAAATAAATTGGTGATGGTTTTAATATGCGATGCATCAAACTGAACTCTTTTTTTACCCAATGGCTTACGCATTTTGGCATTAAAATGGTCGGCTGTTACATTTATGAGTTGTAGTTTGCCTTTTCTTTTTTTATCTTTTTTATTAGAGAGTACAAAAATATAAGTTGGTATGCCTGTATTATAAAACAAATCATTTGGTAGTGCTATAATGGCTTCTAACAAATCTTTCTCAAACAAGTATTTGCGTATTTCGCTTTCGCCTTGCCCTGCATCGCCTGTAAACAATGCACTGCCATTGTGTATGGTTGCAAATCGGCTTCCTATTTCACTATCCGTTTTCATTTTGCTTACCATATTCATCAAAAAAAGCAGTTGTCCGTCATTTACTCTGGGTACACCAATTATAAAACGATGGTCAATAATTTCTTTTTCCTTTTTATCAATAATGGCATCTTGGTCTATCTTCCACGTTTTACCATAAGGTGGGTTGCTCAACATAAAATCAAACTGCAAGTTTGCAAAACCATCATTACTCAAAGTAGAACCATAAGCAATTTTATCGGGGTCTTCTTCTTTAATGAGCATATCTGCCTTGCATATAGCGAAAGTTTCGGGGTTTACTTCTTGGCCATACAAATGAAACTTTGCTTTGGGGTTTATTTCTTGTGCAAAATGTTCTGCCTCTGTAAGCATACCGCCACTGCCACAAGCAGGGTCATATATTAAATAAGTGCCATCTTTAATTTTCTTTTTGATGGGGTCAAAAATTAAATGGGTCATTAATTTAATAATCTCTCTAGGTGTAAAATGTTCTCCTGCTTCTTCGTTGTTTTCTTCGTTAAACTTACGTATCAATTCTTCAAATACATAGCCAATACCCAAATTAGTTAAGCCTTCTAAAATTACTTTGCCATCTTTGTCTAAAACAGCTTTTGGGCTAAGGTTAATGCTACTAGTACAAAATTTTTCAATCAATGGAAAAGTAATATTGCCTTCTTCCATAGTCTCTAATTGATTTCGCAATTTAAACTTGCTAATAATATCCTGTACATCGCTACTAAAACCATCTAAATAAGTTTCTAAGTTTTGACGAATATTGCCTGGCTCGTTTAGTAATTTTTTAAATGTAAAATTTGAAGTGTTGTAAAATACATAGCCACTCACTTTGCATAATTGTGGTGCTTGGTTATCTATTTTCATTGCATTAAGCTTAGTATGCATTTCTAAAACCTTTTCTTTGGTAGGTTCTAAAATGGCATCTAAACGCCTCAATACCGTAAAGGGTAAAATGATATCTCTGTATTTACCTCTGGTGTACACATCTCTTAAAACATCATCGGCAATGCCCCAAATGAAATTGACAATATTATTATGTTGGCTTTGATTCATTACTTTTCTTTCTTTAATTTTTTGGTTACTGATTTCAACGCTTCATCTGCCATAGGTTCGCCTTGTACCATAGTGTACAATTGGTCGGCAAGCCAAAGGGTTTGTAATTCTTCAATATCTGCTTTAAGTATTTCAGCTATAAATGGTATTTGCTCCTTTTTTAATGGTCGTACCCCTTTTTCAATTTTGCTAAGCTGGGCAGTATCCATTTGCAGGTGTGCAGCCACCTGCCGTAAGTACAAACTGTGCTTTTCTCGAAGGGCTTTTATTCGGTCTCCAAATTGATTATTCATCGTTGTTATTTTGACTTGTCAAATATTGACAAATATAGGCAAATAATAACAAACAATGTGTATAGAAATGCAAAGTTGCAAAGTTTGCAAAGTGCAAAGTTTATAGCTTTTTGTAGAAACCTGTTCTTGGGCTTTCTAAGGTTTTGCCTAGTGAAGTTTTAAGGAAATTATCAACCGTTCTAGCAGATAATTCAAATTGCTTGGCTATTTCTACGGCTTCTTTTCGCTGAAATGCAACATTTGGTAAAGCATCAAATAATTTACGTTTATCGCCACCGCCTTTAAACTGCATTGCATCGCCTTGCTTTGGTAAATTATTAAACATTAAAATGCTGTGCTGTAAATAGGTTTGTACTATGGCCAAGGCGTTTTCAAAATCTATATCGGTGCAGGTGTATGAAGTGGTACAGTCGCCATTTTCAAACTTACGAAGTGCTGTAAAAATCATACACACTCTATACAACACCAAGCCCAAACGAAATACAATACTGGCTGCATCTTCGCTGGTGTAAATGGTTACATCGGTAAGCATTGTATTGAAAGTGGCATTGAGTATTTGCCATTGATTGGCGGTAAGATTTACTTCTGTAGCAGTACTGGAAAGGAAATTGATAATATCTAAAACTTGGATAGATAATTTTTCAAAGTGGTCATTGAAAACAACTGATTTACCAATGGGTGAAGGGTCTTGCCAAATAATTTCGTTTTTGTAAGCATAAAATAAAAAGCGACTAAATAAGCCATCTTCAGCAGAAGAAATTAAGCCTGGTGCTTGGTTGGGTGTGCCTGTAAGAGCTACGGCAATACGTGGTTCGTTTACCTCTACATATTCGTTATTGGTTTTACGAGTAAGGGTAATTTTTTCGTGGTGGAAAGCTTTGCGTAATGATGGCGAATAGTCTCCCCAATCTTGCTTTTTTGCACCACTCATAGTATCGGCTTCGGTTTCGCAAATAATGCCTTGTCCATCGTTTTGCATTAAGTGTTCTATCATACGGCTGTGGCTACAATCGGCAGGGATAAATACAATTTTAAAGGCTGGTGCAATAGGTTTTTCGGGTGCTGTATCACCTTTTTTAAGTTTTGTGCAATTGGTTTTATATTCTTGCAATTCGGCTTCGTGCCTTTGCTGTAAACCTTTACTTTGCTCTAATATATTTTGATGGTATTTGTCTGCAAGTCGTTTAGCATTTTTCATTACTCCCTTGCCACTTGCTGGTGGTGCAATGGTAAATGTAAACAAATGTGGGTACACTCTTTCTTGGCCATATACGCCTGTAACCTCTGGTAAGCATCCACTCATAATGGCTAATGCACTTGTAAAAAATACATCTCGTTTTCTTCTGTCTTCAAAAGCAGATGCTCCTTGCCTTAATAATTCAGGCAATGTTTCAAAAATGGCATCAGGTATTGTAGGTGTGTTTTTTAGGAAATCGTATAATTCAGTTTCTATTGCAACGTTGGTTGGGGCTTTACTACTTTGCAAGTTTGCAGACTTTGCAAACTTTGCAAATTCTTGTGGGTGTTTATCATAAGCACTCTTTACAGCTTTCTCCATTTCTGTAGCAGGCAAATCAAAATGCTGTTTACATAAAAGTTCAGTATCGGATTGCGGTAAACCTGCTCTGTTGCAATTAGAAGCAAGGGTATAAATATAATTGTTGCGGTTGCCATCGGTGTATTGTATTTTATTATTAGTGAATTGAATTTGCTGATTAAAAATAAAAGTTGTCTTTAGGTCTTGTGGTTCTCCAGCAATAATTGGAAGAGCTGGAGCAATAGCCGTAGGCGTTAGCGAAGGGACTACCGTTGCCAATTTAGGCAACGCTACAATGAATTTTGCATTTTCAATATTGCTAAATGCCGAAGGGTCGTGGCTCATAAAACAAAGCCTTGTAATGTCTTTACAACTGGGGTCTGCCTTTAAGCTTGTGGCATCTTCATAAAATTTTTGCACTTGCAAATAAGCAATATTATGATACTCCATACTTATATTGATTTCTACAAATACTTTTAGGCCATTGCCGCTTGGGCTTACAAAGCAAAGTGCTGTGTAATTGATGTTGCAGATAATGGCAAACGCAGTTTGCAATTGCTCTGGGGTGAGCTTGTCAAAATCTAAATGCACAAAGCCACTGTACATTTCTAAAAAAGGCATTTGCCTTTTTTGTGTAAATACAGCCGAAGGCGTAAAAGCAAGCAATTGCTTTTTTTTATTGTCGGCTTCGGGCTTATTGCCTTGTGCAATAAGTTGGCGAATTTCTGTTATCTCCGTTTTATACTTATCGGAAATAATATCTTTACCAATGAGCAGTAAAGATTTGTTCTCTACTGGAACAGTAAAGTTTTTAAATATGGTGCTACTTGCCATTTCTTTATTTTTCTTATAGGTTAAAAAAATGGATTATTTGCGTTTGTTTTTGAGTAAATACTCGGTAGCCATTGTATCTATTTCATCGGTAGATGATTGGCGGTTGCGTTGCAACCAACTGTCTAATTCATCTCTTTTGAAATACAATTTTTTGCCCTGTGGGCAGAAATGGGGAATTTGTTTTGTACTGGTGAGTTTGTACAAATGTGAGGGGCTTACATCAAGATACTTGCAAGTTTCGTTGAAGTTAAGGACTGTTTTTTGTAATAGATTTTGTTCGTCTAATTTGCTTGCAATTTCTGTTAGTTTGTCGAGAATTAAATTTTCTTGTACCATCGTAAATTATTTTTTTGTTACGATGTAAAATTGTGAAATGCAGTAGGGGTAAAAGGTTCAATAGAGCCATTAGGTACAAGTACTTGAATCAACTTGTACCTACTTGAATGTTTTTTTAGGTCAAATGTTTATCTATAGTTGCATTTATTTCAGATATTACTTCTTTTTTGGTTTTGTTTTTTGCTCTAGATTTAGATATTGTGGTAGATGAAATTAATGTTGAAGGTTTATTGGTTGCTGGTTTAGACCAAAAACATTTTGATTGCTCAACAGTTGTTTGAGTTAGCCTTTGAAAGTGCTTTGAAATTGCATCCAATACTATAACAAATTCTGTAGTTCTACATCCTAAGTAAATATTTGGTGTACCTGCTTTAATATCTTTACTGGTAAATAATTCTACTAAAGTTTTTACCGATGTTTTTTCTTCATCTAAAAAATTAATATCTAAGCACAAATCATCAAGCAAAGCCTCTAAGTTATCAATGGAGCCGCCTTTCCAACCAAATGAAAATTTTGGTGGTTCAATAAATTTAAGATTTGAAATTGGTAGTTTAACTTGGTTAATATTTTCATTTAAACTAAATTCAAAATTTTCATTATCAAGGCAGTACAAAGCATAATCTTCGTAGCTGTTGTATGTAGTAGTTAAATGCTCCTTAAATGGCTTTTGAATGGCAAAATATAGAGCTAATAAATTATTGCGTAAATAAGTAAGCGTAAAAAAAGTAGTTTCCGTAATGGCTGTATTATTTTTTTCAAAGCATCTTTCAATTATTTCATTATTTGTTTGATTACATAAACCTGCTATTCCTTTCAGTGATTGGTGTCCAATTTGAAAAGGAACATCTAAAGACTTGTCTTTTATTAAAGGATTATCAATTGTAGCATTAAAATATCTTGCAATTTCTGCATCAATAATTGCTTTGTAAAAATGATTTAATAATGTTGCTGGTGTTGGCAAATTAGAGCCAAAACCTAATGGCTGTAATTGTGCCATCGCTGGAAATTCTACACTTTTAAGTAATGCTGGAAATGGCTGTAATAGAATATTTAGGTTTGATTGAACTTGTAAGGTGGTTTCATTGGGATTATTTTTAACTTGTTTTATAATACCTTTTAAAATCCTTTCATCATCAAATGAGATTGACCACGGCTTTAATTCACCATTTAGAATACTATTTAATATTTTCGAGTTCATTAGAAACTTGTTAATAGGTTAGTGTGTTCAAGCTTTGTATCATCGGTAAAACTATCTAAATAATTTTCTGTAACAATAACAGAACTATGTCCTAAGGATTCTTTTATAAATTCTGTAGAAACTCCTTTACGCTTCAATACTGTAGAAAATGAGTGCCTTGCTGCATAAGTGCCTATTTTCTGTTCGATTCCTAAATCTATTCTGATATTATCCATCCGCTTATTTACCCACTTTATAAAACGCTGGCAACGGTGCTTTACCGTTATTGGTGTTAAGCCTGTTTCTAATATTGGGAATAGGTAAGGGTTTTTAACATCTATCGTTTTCCATTTTTTAATAATTGCTAATGCTCTAGGGTGTATGCCTACTTTGATTGGGCGTAAATCTTTCTTTTTTGTATTCTTCGTTTTTTGGCGAATGAAGTTTAAATAATTGCCATCAATGTTTGCTTCCTTTAATTGTATAATATCTGCAAAATTAATACCGCTGCATAAGTATGAAAATAACCAAAAATCTAATGCTCTTAATTCATCTTTCTTTTTTGGTATGTAATTTAATAATTTGCTGATGTCTTTTTCTGACAAAGATTTTTTTACATTTCTGCCCGATGGGATTTCGTATTTTTTGAATGGGTATTTATCCTGGGGAAAAGAACCTGCATTTATTGCTTGGTTAATAATAGCCCGAAGCTCTCTAAGATAAATACTAATCGTAGTTAATGATTTCCCTTTTTCTACCATAAACGCCTCGTAATTTTCTAAAAGGGTTGGGGTAATATCTTGCAGGTGTAAATTGTTCTTAAATAAATTGAGAGAGTTTATTGTGGTCTTGTAGGTAATTGCTGTGCCTACACTTCCTTTATCATGAAGCTTTTTTATGTAGTTATCAAACCAAAATTGTAAGCTAGTATTTTTGTTGATTTTTACTTTACTAAACAAAGCCTCCTCAAAAGCTACAAAAGAAAATGGAGAAATATTTTCTATTGCCTTTAGAGTTTTTGCTTCTATGGCATTCAATGATTGCTTGATAATTTTTAAATTATTATCTCTAAGGTTTGGGCTTTTTAGTTTTTCCCACTCCTCAATAGTTACATGCTGATTAGTGGTATATCGCTTTTTATTGGAGTTGCTATATACAGTCATTTTAACCAAACACTTATTTTCGTTGTTCGGTTTTGTTTTTTCTAAGTAAAAACTAACAGTAACTTTTTGCTCTATCATTATTATATTTGTTTAAAATGCGACCACAAATGCGACCATAAAGATACTAAATAATACTAAATAAAGTAGTAATAAAGGAAAACAAAAGAAAAATAACTATTGAAAATCAATGTATTATTAAATAAAAGAAAGTAAGAGAAAACAAAAATAAGAGGCGAACTCGGACTTACAAGCAGAGGGTCACAGGTTCGACTCCTGTAACTCCCACCACTACCACAAAGGGTTTCAAGTTTTAAAGCTTGAAACCCTTTTTTCATTTGAACAAGATTTGCACAATATTTTTTTTGATAAATGTACAATTGTAAGAGGAATATACTAGTTTGGATTTGGTTTATTCTCGCCCTTGTTGTTGCATACATTCTCAGCTACCTACTTCTCCCCGTTGAGGTATTGTAGCGCCACCGTTGGTATGCAGCATGGGCATGTAGCGAAGCGTACCAACAACTCGTGTAGAATAGCAAAGAAATATTTCTAAATTATTGTTGTCCGAGATAATTACTATTTCATAAATATACATCATTGAAAGTATTGTAAACACTCAAAATTGAAACTCGGGCATAAAATGGGGGTGTA
>JAYSWO010000244.1:0-1739 GCA_043717975.1 Ferruginibacter sp.
ATTTTACAGGAAGTAGAAGCCATTTGCGATAGGATAATCATCATCAACAAAGGGAATATTGTAGCAGATGATAGCTTACAAAATTTACAAAAAAATAACGGGCAGCAACAATTTGTTTCGGTATCATTTCAAGAAGATGTAAACAAATTATTGTTAGAAAATTTGTCAGCTACAGGGAATATTGCTATAAGCGGCAATAGCTTTCGCATACAAACAACCGATGCTGAAAACTTACGAAAGCAATTATTACAACTAAGTATTGATAATAATCTAAACATTGTTTCATTACAAAACGAAAGCAATAGTTTGGAAGATGTGTTTAGGAGTTTGACTTCTATGTAAAATATAAGCTTGTTTTAAAATTTAAAATACCTGTATTGTACCCGCATTATACCCGTATTTTTTAAATTAGCTTGTGATTTTATCCATATTTTATTCGTAAATATCCGAAAAGAATTGTACCAAATCTCTTCCGAAATCAATAAGTAACAATTTCAACATACAAAAGAAAATATTTTTTTGTAAATTTGAGCAAAGTCAATTGGTAAAGAGCAATTGGCAGTTTGCAATCCATATTTTGAAAAAAGAAACTACTTTTAATAATCACAGGGTTCAAAAGTCCCCCTGTGGGGGATTTAGGGGGCTAATTAAACAATTAAGAAAAATGAGCTACATCGCATCCATCCATGCAAGACAAATTTTAGACAGTAGAGGAAATCCAACTATAGAAGTGGATGTACTTACAGAAAACGAAAGACTAGGCCGTGCGGCTGTGCCAAGTGGCGCAAGCACAGGTATACATGAGGCTGCTGAATTGCGTGACAATAAGAAAAATTACTATGGTGGTAAGTCTGTATTAAAAGCAGTAAATAATGTAAACACAACCTTAGCTGAAAATTTATTAGGCTGGGATGTGGCAGACCAAACAGGAATAGATGCTATGATGATAGCTTTGGATGGCACAAAAAACAAAAGTAAGTTGGGTGCAAATGCCATGTTAGCGGTAAGTTTAGCCGTAGCAAAAGCAGCAGCACTAGAAGCCAATCTTCCTTTATATAGATACATTGGTGGTACAAATGCAAAAGTGTTGCCTATACCAATGATGAATATTTTAAATGGTGGTGCACATGCTGATAACAAAATAGATTTTCAAGAATTTATGGTAGTGCCTGTAGGCGCAAAAACATTTAGCGAAGGTCTGCAATGGGGTGTGGAAATTTTTCATGCACTAAAAACAGTGTTGAAGAAAAAAGGCTTTAGCACAAATGTGGGTGACGAAGGTGGTTTTGCACCAAACATACAAAGCAACGAAGAAGCCATTGAAACTGTATTGACAGCTATACAAGTAGCAGGTTATAAAACAGGCAGCCAAATAGGAATAGCCATGGATGCTGCCAACAGTGAGTTGTGGAACGCTAAAGAGAAAAAATATATTTTCCATAAAAGTGATGGAAAGAAAATGACTAGTGAGCAATTGGTGAAATATTGGGAAAGTTGGGTAAAGCAATATCCTATTATATCTATAGAAGATGGCATGGCTGAAGATGATTGGAAAGGTTGGAAAATGATGACTGACTCATTGGGCAAAAAAATACAAATAGTAGGCGATGATTTATTTGTAACCAATGTGGATAGATTAGAAAAAGGTATTAAAGAAGAAATAGGAAATGCATTGCTTGTAAAAGTAAACCAAATAGGTACACTTACGGAAACCATTAATGCAGTATCTATGGCGCAAA
>JAYSWO010000245.1:0-4408 GCA_043717975.1 Ferruginibacter sp.
GTTACAATAACTCTTGCACCAGCACCACGCAAACTCAATGCACTTCCTTTACCCACATCTCCGTAACCGCCCACTACTGCTACTTTTCCTGCCATCATCACATCTGTAGCTCTACGAATAGAATCCACTAATGATTCTTGACAACCGTACTTGTTATCAAATTTAGATTTAGTAACAGAGTCGTTAATGTTGATTGCAGGAATTGGCAAAGTACCTGCAGCCATACGCTCGTATAAACGATGTACACCAGTTGTTGTTTCTTCGCTCAAGCCTTTAATGCCAGAAATTAATTCAGGATATTTATCAAAAACCATGTTGGTCAAATCACCACCATCATCCAAAATCATGTTCAATGGTTTGTCAGCACTTCCAAAAAATAATGTTTGCTCTATGCACCAATCGCTCTCTTCGTTTGTTTGTCCTTTCCATGCAAATACACCAACGCCAGTTTCTGCTATTGCAGCAGCAGCTTGGTCTTGTGTACTAAATATATTACAGCTACTCCACTTTACTTCAGCACCAAGGTGTGTTAAAGTTTCAATCAAAACCGCCGTTTGAATCGTCATGTGTAAGCAACCTGCAATGCGTGCGCCTGCCAATGGTTTGCTGTTACCATACTCTTCTCTTACACTCATAAGACCTGGCATTTCTGCTTCGGCAAGCATAATTTCTTTACGACCCCATGCTGCAAGACTCATATCTGCAACTTTGTTTTTTAGGCTAAAATCAATGCCTGTAATTGTTGTGCTCATTGTTTGTTTTTTTAAAGTTGAATGTTGTTGAATATTGTTTAAAAGTTGAATACCATTTATTATTAAATTGCCTTTGGCAAATTTTTAGTTTTTGTTTACGAGCTAATATCTTTAATGAACATTTTTGGCGACGCTCCGTTCGACAGTATCTCTTTGTTCATCTTTTATCGCCAATATTTGGTTAGATCAAGCTTTTTTATTTTTATTCAAAACCTTATTAAGTTTGAAAGAAAATTGTAAACATCGCTTTAGAAAAACCCGTAACCACCAAACCCGTAACTCGCAAACCTTTCGAAACGCAAATGTACTCCAAACAGAAAATTATTCTATGTTAAACTTAATATTTAGGATAAAATGTAATATTTTATTAATTTAGCAGCATAAAACTACTTTTTAGTATGGCAAAACAACTTGTAAAAGAAGAAACGGCTACGGAGGTTTTTTCGCTAGATAAAAAAGACAAAGCCATATTGGCCTTGCTGCAACAAAATGCAAGAATAACCGTAAAAGAAATTTCAGAAAAAATACACCTGAGCACTACACCTGTGCATGAGCGCATAAAACGTATGGAAGCAGAAGGCGTAATAAAACAATATGCAGCTTTGGTGGATCATAGTAAAGTAAAGCGTGGCTTAATGGTAATATGCTATGTATCGCTAAAAGCGCATAGCAAAAACGCAGGTACAAAATTTATACAAGCCATAAACGAAATGAACGAGATAATAGAATGCTATAGCATAAGTGGCGAGTTCGATTTTATGCTAAAAGTAGTAGAAGAAAATATGGATTCGTACTACAATTTTCATGTAAACAAACTAAGCCAAATAGAAAATATAGGAAACGTGCAGAGTGTTTTTGTAATGGGTGTTATAAAGGATACGGTGCAGTTGGTGTATTAAGGATTAATTATTTTCCACTCATTTACTGTCTCTATAAATTCTTTAATCGGGAAAATGGTTTGTAAATCTTCATCTGTTGTGTATCCAGCTTCCATTTTCTTGGCAATTAAAAATGGTAAAAAATCATTTTGAAATTTGTACCAAAGTGCTAAGGCTTGAATTAATTTGGGTGAATATGATATTTCATAAATCCAATCTCTTAATATTTTCACTACTACACTTGGATCATTTTTATGATTTTGAGCGTCAAAGCCTGAAAAATCTGACAATGCCCTTTTATAGCCATGGTCTTCGTCTGAAAGCACTAAGAATTTCTTTTCATTACGTTTTTTCGAAAACTCTTTTGAGCCGAAATCTATTCCTAATTCAAAAGGCATATTTAATCTTGCAAATTCATTTTTTCTCAATGATTTAATTCTAGATAAATCATGTATACTAAATTTTGAATCTCTAATTAAAGTTAGAATTTTGTCAAGCCTCGGAGTTGATACATCTGTATTCTCAAGTGCTATTCTAGGATTAAATCCAAGATAGACAATTGTAAATAGCATTGGTCTTAATAATTCAATATATTCATTATCAAAAGGACAATTAATAAAAATATTTTTTTCAAATGAAGTTTGCATTTATCTTTTATCTCTTGGTGGAACAGGATCTTTTCCATAACTATTAGCGTTCATGATTGTACCATCTTTTCTATGTATAACTAATTCACTTTTGCTATTAATTGATAATGTCCTGCCATAATTTATTGCAGCAGATTTATCTTCAAAATTTCTGCTAGCTTTTTGTGCACCACCTTTTATAACGCTCCACCTTCCTTCGGCTGCAGGTGAAACATGGTATGATTTTCTTGCCATTACTATTTTTTTGCAATTTAAATATTTTTACTCAATATTGATAAAAAAACCTTGTTTTTAATAAAAAAGTTGTTTTACTTCATCATAAGTTTTGTATTGCCCATTCTTTATTTGAGCTTGAGCTTTCTCAATTGTTCCCCATTGCTCGGCATTCAATTCATCGCTAGTAGGAGTATTTTTTGTGGTAATATATACTGCTGCATCTTCCATTAAAATATTTAATGCAGATTCATCTTCAATTTCATTTACCATTTCATGAATTTTGGTACGAAGTGTTTCAATGCCCATAATTAATATTTTACTAAAGTTACGATTTTCTAAATAATAAGATTATTTTCATCATTAATTTTAATAAAGTATTGATAAATTGCTAAAATGAAAAAAATCTTCCTTTCCCTTTCCTGCATTGTTCTATTTGCTAATTACTCCTTTGCTTCAATAGATACCATTTCTATCTACAGCAATGCCATGCATAGAAATGTAAAAGCAATTCTAATTAAACCTAGCGATTATGCAAAGGGAAAAGATTTTGCTACAGTGTATTTATTACACGGCGCTTTTGGCAACTATGCAAACTGGATAAAAAAAGTACCTGCTTTACAAATGGAATCCGACGCTTATAAAATGCTGATTGTATGTCCAGATGGTGCAGTAAACAGTTGGTATTTTGATAGCCCAATAGATAGTACATATAAGTTTGAAACGCATGTTGCTATTGAAGTACCCCAATATATTGATGAGCATTATAAGACCAAAAAAGATAGAAAATACAGGGCTATTACAGGGTTAAGTATGGGTGGCCATGGTGCACTATTTATTGCATTTAGGCATGCAGAAACATTTGGTGCTTGTGGTAGTATGAGTGGGGCATTGGCAGTTTCAGTCATAAATAAAGGGTATGATTTGAATAAACGTATCGGCAATTTTTCAGAAACCAATGAATATTACAAGAAGTGGAGTGTTTTAAATGTAATAGAAACCAAACCTAAAGATTCATTGGCAATTATTATTGATTGTGGTATAGATGATTTTATTTTTGGCATGAGTAAGGCAACCCATGAAAAATTAGACTCATTAAAAATAACACACGATTATATTGAAAGACCTGGTAAGCATGATTGGAAATATTGGGCCAATGCAGTGCAATATCAATTGTTGTTTTTTAGAAATTTTTTTGAGAATGAATAATAGTTGTTTAGTAGATAAATTTGTAAAAGACAATTTTAACAGTTATTAGGCTTGCCTATATTTTATCTTTTCTTATTTTAGAATTATGAAAAATTATATATCTGCCATCATCATTGCATTTACTGCCATCATTTGTTTTTGGCTATTAGGTAATGCTTATAAATACAAATTTAAAACAACAGAAACCATTATTGTAACTGGGCTTGCAGAAAAAGATTTTGTGAGCGACCAAATAGTTTGGACAGGCAACTACAGTCGTAAAATGATGGACTTAAAAGCTTCATACATTGCATTAAAAGAAGACGAAAGTAAAATAAGAACCTATTTAAAAGAGAAGGGAGTTACTGATAGCGAAATGGTTTTTTCTGCTGTAAATCTGAATAAAGATTTTGATAGAAAGACAGATGCAAATGGCCGAGAAATTGGAAATGAATTTACTGGCTTTAATTTAAGGCAAGATGTAACAGTAGATTCTAAAAGTATTGATAAAGTAGAAAAAATATCTAGAGAAGTAACCGAGCTCATACAAAGTGGCATTGAGTTTAATTCATCATCGCCATCATATTATTACACCAAATTAGCTGAACTAAAATTGGATTTATTAGCCAAAGCAAGCGCCGATGCAAAACAACGTGCAGAAACCATAGCAAAAAACAGTGGAAGCGGTTTGGGAAAAATTAAAAAAGCCAATATGGGCATTTTTCAGATT